>CAZXTX010000235.1:0-5028 GCA_964643695.1 uncultured Mariniphaga sp.
CGTTGAAAGTTTGATGAAGGGAATAACCGAGGTTTATCACTGTGCGGCAATTGTTTCTTTCAGTAGAAACGACCACAAACAGATGATACACAATAATGTGGAAGGCACTGCCATTATGGTTGATGCTGCTGTTAAAGCCGGTGTCGGTAAATTTTGTCATGTCAGCTCGGTGGCGGCATTAGGAGACAGTTTGAACGGAAATTTAATTGATGAACAAACCAACTGGGAAGCCGGGAAAAAACCAACAGCCTATTCGCGCAGCAAGTTCTACTCCGAAATGGAAGTGTGGCGCGGAATAGAAGAGGGGCTGAATGCGGTTATTGTAAATCCTTCAATAGTTTTAGGCCCCGGCAACTGGAATTCAGGCAGTTCAAAACTGTTTAAAACAGTGTGGAACGGATTGAGATTTTATACAAAAGGAGTTACGGGATATGTTGATGTAAGGGATGTGGCAAAAGCCATGGTTTTACTGATGGAAGATGAAAATTTTGAATCATGCAAAAACAACCGTTACCTTTTAAATGCAGGAAACCTGAGCTACCGACAGCTTTTCAATGAAATTGCAGAAGCCCTCGGAAAACCGGAACCGAAGTTTTATGCTCCGCCCCTGCTCACCGGAACAGCATGGCGTGCAGTGGCACTCTTAAAACTGTTCTCAAAAAACAACCCCGGCATTACCCGCGAAACTGCAAATTCTGCTCATTCCCGTAAAAACTTTGACGGCAGCAAAATAGAGCGAAAAATTGACTTTAATTACCATCCGCTTCCTGAAACGATAAAACATACTGCAGAAATATTAAAAAAAGAGATGACCAAGTAATTTAGGTGCATGTAGCCTATTCCTCAAGGTCAGTGCGTGCCTGAAAAATACTTGCATTCAGTTCAAAGCCGATAAGCAGAATAAGCGACATCACATACATCAGAAACAGGATAATCAGAAGAGTTCCTATTGACCCGTAAAGTTTATTATACTGACTGAAATTATTGATGTAGAAGGTAAAACCTTTCAATGCAAAAATACTCAGTATTGTTGCAAGTGTACCCCCGGCAGAAATAAACCGCCATTTCGTTTTTTTTGCCGGAGCCATATAGTACAAAAATGAATTTGCAAAAAACAGCAGTAAAATAATTACCACCCACTGCACAATTGACAGAAAGTAAAATGTAAAGCTGTCGCGGATTATCTCCTTTCCGTGCAGATACTTTATAACCTCATGCCCGCCTGCAATTAACCCCACTGCCACTGCCAGCAAAACCGAAAGTATAAACAGCATAAACACGGCGGCCAGTCTTTGGCTCAGCCACGAACGCCTGTTAATACTGTGGATTGTTGCATCAAAAGCACTCATCATTGATGCCAGTCCGTTGGTGGAAAAAATCAGCGCCATTGCAAAACCAAAAGAGAGAAGGCTTCCACGGGGCCGCATAATAATATCCGAAACAGTATCTTCAATGGTGTGGAATGTACTTTCGGGAACCACTCCCTGAATTAACAGAAACAACTCCTGCTGAAAATTTTCAATGGGGATATAAGGAATTAAAGTAAAAATGAACAGTATAAACGGAAAAAAAGCGATAAAAAATGAAAATGCAATTGCCGATGCCCTGGTGGTTATTGAACCCTTTACGATACTGTTCCAAAAGAAAAGAGCCACATCATAGAGGGGAACTCCATCAAAAAAAGGCAAAGTAATTGTTTTTGCCTTTCTTATATATCTCATAATTAAAACTTTGTACCTCCTCCGATCAAAAAGCCCCCTTTTCATACATTTTCAATTACTTATGAGTTTACA
This sequence comes from uncultured Mariniphaga sp., assembly GCA_964643695.1. Lineage (GTDB taxonomy): Bacteria > Bacteroidota > Bacteroidia > Bacteroidales > Prolixibacteraceae > Mariniphaga. Next base: position 1,794 of record CAZXTX010000235.1, read on the forward strand.
ATAACAGAATCATTCCTGTTTTTCAATTCTCAGCTGATGAATATAATCTTTGTCATCACTTTTTTTAAGCAGAAAATAGACCCTGAATGTTCCTTTTTGTGTGCCAAGATTACCAATTACATATTTGGCACCCTCCTTTCCGCCCTGATGAATAACATTGAAACTCTTTGGAGTGTTATTGCTGAAAAAGCTGCCGACAATCTGTTGTGCCTGTGCCTTACTGTAAACATTATCACTTTCGGGTACAACAAGTTCCACATTCTGATTAAAATATTCAGAGAGCGTTCTGGCATTTCCCGTTTTTAAGCTGTTAATAATTTCATCGGGAATTTGTGCAATTGCCGGAAAAGTAAAAAATAAAATACCGGCAAACAGTAAAACCATTGATAATTTCTTCTTTAATAACGACATGGTTTGTATTTTTCTTTTAATAAGTGCCTATTTTGTAACAAAAACTGTGCAAATATAATCTGAACCTTTTATTTTTGGTAAATTTATAAAATTATTAGATAAGTGAAGCATGAAGCTTGTTTTATTGCTAATTGGTAAAACCGGTGATAATTATTTGCAGGAAGGAATTGTTAATTATACGAAAAGACTTCGGCGTTATATTGATTTCAGCATTGAAGTGGTTACACTTCCCGGCAAATTAAAAAATGCAGGTGCACAGCAGCAAAAAATAAATGAAGGAAGCCTGATTGTCTCGAAAATGACACCTTCGCAATATCTTTGTCTTTTTGACGAAAACGGAGAACAGTTTTCATCAAGGCAGTTCGCCGGATTCCTTCAAAAAATAATGGCTTCGGGTGTTAAAGAGCTTGTTTTTGTTATTGGAGGCCCCTACGGATTTTCAGATGAAATTCATAAACTTGCTGATTCAAAAATTTCATTGTCGAAAATGACTTTTTCACATCAGTTGGCGCGACTTTTGTGCCTTGAGCAGCTTTACCGCGCCTTTACAATTTTAAAAGGAGAACCTTATCATCACGATTAATGTGTTTTGGAAAATAAATAAATACAGTTTTCTTGTACTCGCACTTTGTCTTTTTGCGGCATCGGCAATTATTGAACACGGGTTGCTCAGGCAACACCCCGAAACACATTTGATAGAAGATTTTCAGAAACAGCTGCATAAAAACGAAAGCAAGCTCAAGAAACGCCTGAACAGTATCGAAAGTATTTTTGCAGACAGTGATTTTGACGGAAACTTTTCTGCCGCAATCAATCCGGGCAAACGACTTTTAGAAAAAGAGGGTACCGGATTTTTGGTATATCGAAATGATGAACTTGTTTACTGGTCAAACCGCTCACTGGCCTTTAACGGACGGTTTTCAGATTTTCAAAAAAGCGGGGGACTCGTCATTTTTCCAAACGGATATTATTTGATGGAAACCCGCGAAGCAGGGGAATATACAGTGGCAGGCCTGCTTCTTATTAAAAACAACTATCAGTACGAAAACAAATACCTGAGTAATAACTTCTTTGCAAATTATAAAATTCCCGCCGGCTTTGAAATATCTGATACTGAAAATGACCCGCAATTTTCAGTTTACGGCCTGGAGGGTGATTACCTGTTCAGTATTATTCCGCAGGGCACATATCTTTGTACACAACGGCAGTTATATATTCCGGCTTTCATCTATTTTTTCTCAATACTTGTTCTGCTGCTCTATTTCAGGCGTGAATTTTTGGAATCGGAGACATCACTTTTTCTGAAATTAGCCACACTTGCACTTTCCCTGTTTTTGGTTTACTGGATTCACCTTATTTTCCGTATTCCGAAAGTATTTTATCTGCTGCCCTTTTTCAGTCCCTCGGTGTTTGCTTTCAGCAGCTGGCTCCCCTCGCTGGGTGATTTTTTTCTGCTGACACTGTTTTTTGTTTTCTGGATGTTCAATTTCGGTAAAAATCCGGATATCGGGCAGATTCACAAAAAATCGTCGGTCAACCGGCAGTTAACAGCTTTTTTACTGCTTCTTTTTTCGGCCTCCACATTTCTGCTGATTCAGTTTTTTATTGAAAAGCTGATATTTAACTCTACAATTTCATTCTCCTTAAATAAGATTATCGGAATTTCGGCACAAAGTGTAATTGCTATTTTGTCGGCAGGAATGTTACTGTTTGCCGTATTATTTCTAACGATAAATATTATTGACAATTTACGTGAAAAGTTTAGTCCCGGACAAATTATAATTGCAGTTACAACAGTTGTTATTATTCTAACTGTCATTCAGTTTTTTTTAACAGGCGGCATTACATATCAGGCATTTGCCCTGTTTGCTGTTACAACAATACTGTCTGCTCTTTTGAGTAAAAATTACTATCAGAAATTTACACTCAGCTATCTCGTTATTTTTGTTTCGCTGGCATCGGTTTATTCATTATTGGTTTTTTATACAACCACTGCGGCCAAACAGCGTGATGAACAAAAACTTATGGCGGTAACTCTGGTGGATGAACGTGACCCGGCTGCCGAAGTTTTTTTGGCAGAAATTCACAAATCAATACAAAAAGACTCGGTTATACCGATTCTGATTATTGATGAAAATGACGAAACAGTTCTGAATTATATTGAGGAAACTTATTTTACAAGCTATTTCCGGTTATACGAAGTACGTTCATTTAAATGCAGCGGTTCCGACAGCCTCTATATTGAAATGGAAAAGCGAACTGCAACCTGTTTTGATTTTTTTAATGAAATGATTCAGGAGCAGGGGGTCAGAATACCGGGAACAAGTTTCTATTTTATGGATAATATGAACGGCAGAATCTCCTATACCGGCAGATTCCACTACCCGCTGTCATCCGAAAAAGAGGGGGTATCCATATTTATTGAACTCAACTCCGAACTGCTGATTGAAGATATCGGATTTCCTGAACTGCTGATTGACAAATCAATGGCCAAGCCTGAAATATATAAAAGGTTCAACTATGCAAAATATTATGCCGGTGAACTTACTGACCTGCACGGAAATTACAATTACAATTTTTATGTTCATTCATATGTAACATCCGGAAAAGAGTTTGAATATAACCGGTGGGACGGGATGGAGCATCTGATTTACCATACACGCGAGGATAACTATGTTATTGTTTCGCGCGACATTTTTTCCTTCGCTGACTATCTTATTTCATTCCCGTATCTTTTTGTGTTCTATTTTCTTATACTGCTGCTTCTGCTTTTAATCGGTAATCAGCAAATTAACAGGTTTACATTAACATTCGGACTTAAATT
>CAZXTX010000236.1:0-5004 GCA_964643695.1 uncultured Mariniphaga sp.
AATGAAGCCGATGAGGTTTCAATTACATACACATGGACGGTGGACACTGAAGAACCGGTATTAACAACTGCCGGCATTACCGTTAATCTCTGGGCAAACGGCTCATACATTCTTTCCAGCATCGATTTAAACAATCTGATTACGAATGTTTCGGACAACTGCTCAGCGAAAGAGGATATAACAATAAATGTTTCTTCAACCTCATTTAACTGTGCCAATACAGGTGAAAATCAGGTGGTGGTTACGGCAACCGACAAATGCGGCAACTCAACTCAGCAAACTGCAATTGTTACTGTAATCGACAACATTTCGCCGGTAATTTCATGCCCGGGTGATATGACGGTTTCGGCAGAACAGGGAAGCGAAGGCAGAAATGTAACCTTTGCAGCTACTGCAACCGACAACTGCGGTGCTGTAATTACTTACAGCCACCAGCCCGGAAGCTTCTTCCCGATAGGTGTTACCGAAGTTACAGCCACTGCAACCGATCCGTCGGGCAATGAAGCAAGCTGTACCTTCTCAATCACGGTTAGAGATGAGGAAGCTCCCGAAATTATATGTCCAAAAGATATTATTGTATCTAACGATGAAGGCGAATGTGGTGCCGAAGTTTATTTTGAAGTTGAGGTAAATGATAACTCCGAAGGTGAACTGACAATTGAATACAGCCATCAGCCCGGAAGCCTGTTCCCCGTTGGAACAACTACCGTAACAATTACTGTTACCGATGAGGACGGCAACACTGCCGACTGCTCATTCGATGTAACGGTAACCGACAACGAAGCTCCGGTAATTATTTGTCCTGAAGACATTGAAATTACTGCCGAAGCCGGTGAATGTGAAGCTGATGTTGTTGTTCCTGCCCCGCAGGCAAGCGATAACTGCAGCAACTTTACTGTTGTCAGCAGCTTTAACGGGCTTGAAGATGCAAGCGGAGTTTATCCGGCAGGCACAACTGTAGTTACATGGACAGTTACCGATGAATCAGGAAATTCATCTGAATGTTCGGCAACAATTACGGTTACTGCTGCTCCGGTGGCTCGGGACGATGCTGCTTCAACTGCATACAACTCTGCTGTTGACATTCCAATTCTTGAAAACGACTTCGACTGTACAGACAGCCTCGACCCGGAATCTGTAACAATTACAGAAGGGCCGAAAAACGGAACCGTAACGTTTGACAGCAGTACAGGCCTGGCAACATACACTCCCGATGAAGGATTCTTCGGAAGCGACTCGTTCACATATTCGGTTTGCAATGCTGACGGATTGTGCGATGAGGCAGTTGTTACAATTGTTGTCGGCGACAGTCCGAACAGACCGCCGGTTGCTGTTAATGATGTTAACGTTACATTTGTTAACAAGCCGGTAAGCGGATGGGTAACCACCAACGACTACGATCCTGACGGTGATGAGCTGACAGTTAATACTGTACCGGTTTCAGGCCCGTCAAAAGGAACTGTGATACTTAAGGAAGACGGTTCATATACCTACACTCCGAATAACGGATTTACAGGTAAGGACAGCTTCACTTACAGAGTTTGTGATGACGGAGGATTGTGTGACGAGGCAGTTGTAACCATTACGGTTATCGACAACAGGGATGATGATGCAAATCGTCCGCCGGTGGCAGTGGAAGACAACTATAAAGGCGTAATAAACGTACCGGTTACCGGAAACATACTGGCCAACGATTACGACCCGGATGGTGACGATATTATACTCAACACCACACCGGTATCTTCACCGCAGTCAGGAATTCTGGAAATTGACAGCAACGGCAACTTTACATTCGTTCCCGAAAATGACTTTACCGGTATTGTAACTTTCGTTTACAAAATTTGTGACAACGGAACACCTTCTCTTTGCAGCGAGGCAACCGTTACAATAAAAATAACTGTTGACGGCAGAATTAACACAACCGTTGCAGTTGACGACGCATGGTACATTACCGAAGGTTCTGAACTTAAAGCCGATGTTTCTCTCAACGATTATGACCCGGAAGGTGACAATCAGGTAAGCTTTACGCTTATTGCTCCGGTTGAAAACGGTTCTATGGCTCTGAATCCTGACGGAACGTTTACCTACAGTCCGTACGCCGGATTCACCGGAAGCGACTTCTTCATTTACGAAGTGTGCGACGACGGCGAACCGGTGGCATGTGATTTTGCAACTTCCTACATCATCGTGGAACTGCCTGTAATAGATGAGGACGACGACGATGGCGGCGAACAGGAGCCCGAACCGTGTGAAATGTTCATACCTGAAGCATTCTCACCAAATAACGACGGATATAACGATTACTTTGAAATTCTGTGCTTCAATAATTATCCGAATGCTAAACTCGAGGTTTACAACCGCTGGGGCAACCTCCTGTACGAAAAGGAAAATTACGGAAATGCCGACAAATGGGGCACAATGGATGCCTGGTGGGATGGAAGTTCCAACAAAAAATGGACTGTTGGAAAAGAGAAACTTCCTGCATCCACTTATTTCTATATTCTGTATTTAAACGATGGAAGCAAGCCCATAACAGGCTCAGTATTCCTTAACAGATAACAAATTGTTTAATTCTGAAAAAAATTAAGATTATGAAATTCAAATTAAATATCAAAAAATGGTTAGGGATTCTGGGACTGATTATCATAACCAAAGTATCGATTGCCCAGCAGGATCCCATGTACACTCAGTACTTCTTTACTTCGCAGACAATTAACCCTGCTTATGCAGGATCATGGAACTCTCTTGGTTTTACCGCACTCACCAGGCAACAGTGGGTTGGCTGGAGCGGTGCTCCAAAAACCTATATTTTCGCTATGCAGGCACCGCTCAGAAATGAGAAAGTGGCTCTCGGACTAAATGTGATTAACGATGTTGTGTTTAAAACAAAACAGTTCGGAGTATGGGGCGACTATGCTTACAAAGTGAAAATGACTGATTATACCGACCTCAGGATGGGGCTGAAAGCTGGTTTTACAAATTATTCAAATGATTTGACCGCATATGATATTATTGACGGTAATGACCCGCTGTTTCAGGGCGACCTCTCAAACAAGTTTATGCCAAACTTTGGTGTGGGGCTCTTCCTGCAAAATCCGAGATACTACATCGGATTGTCGGTACCCAAGATGCTGCACAGTGAAATTAAGGGTGACAACCCCAACAACTTCACTGTGGAGGCAGAAGTCAGACACTACTTCCTCGAGGGGGGAGTAGTGTTTAACCTGGGAGAAAATCTCAAGTTTAAGCCTACATTCATGACAAAGGCAACTATGGGAGCTCCGGTACAGGTTGACCTTACTGCAAACTTCCTGATTATGGAAAGACTCTGGCTCGGTGCAATGTACAGAACAAGCGATGCCGTGGGTGCTATTGCACAGGTAATTTTGGGAAACAGTTTAAGAATAGGATATGCTTTTGACTATTCTACTACAAAACTGCAGAATTATCATAACGGAACCCATGAAATTATGGTATCGCTGGAACTGAGAACACTCAAGGAACTGGTAACTTCTCCAAGATACTTTTAATTACTGCGAATCTTAATGGTAATAAGTAAAAAATGAAACTTAATAAAAATATAAATACCACTAATATGAGACATACTTTATTATTTATATTTATGCTGGGAATGATTCCGGTAATTACAAATGCTCAAAGCCAAAGTAATTTTCCCGAAAAAACCATAACAACTGTGGAAAAAACAGGAATAAACTCCAGTGTGAGTGACTTCGGGCCTGCATTTGTCGAAAGTGAACTCTGGTTCTCGGTTAACACACTGCAGAAAAACACCAGAAAAAACATAATGTACTACGAGCTGTTTGCTTCTGCCACGGATGCAAAGGGAAACCTGACAGCTGAAGGAAAATCCAAAAAACTGGATGAGGTAAGGGCAGGTTACAATGCCGGGCCGGTTTCGTACTGCAAAGCAACAGGAGAACTGTTTGTTACGGTTAACAACCACGAAAACCCGGAAATCGAATACATCGTTTTCCGGAAAGCAAACATTCCGTTAAAAATTGTGGTGCTAAAAAAATCGGGAAGTAACTGGAACATTAAAGAGGAACTTCCTTTCAACAGCCCCTCCTACTCTGTTGGCCATCCGGCAATATCGGTTACGGGAGACACTCTCTATTTTGCATCCGACATACCCGGAAAAGGAAAAGGACAAACAGACCTTTACATGACTGTGCGCAAAAACGGAAAGTGGGGAGAAATGGTTAACCTCGGTGATAAAGTAAATACTCCGGGAAATGAAATGTTTCCGTTCCTGCACAAAGGCAAATACCTGTTTTTTGCTTCCAACGGAAGAAACGACACTGCCGGTGGACTGGATATTTACTATTCCAAAATTACACCGTCAGGGTTTGATACTCCGATAAACATGAAAGGACTTAACTCACCCGAGGATGACTTCGGGCTGGTGATTCATCCCGCCGAAGAAAACGGATACTTCGTTTCGGCACGCCCCGGAGGTTCAGGTGACGACGACATCTACAAGGTGGTTTTTGAAACTGAACCCGAAGTGGCGGAAATAGGAAAAAGCATCGATGAACTGGTTCCTGAAAAAGTGGAAGTGGGACAGAAATTCCTTCTGGACAATATTTACTACGATTTTGACAAGTGGGATATACTGCCCGAATCGGAAACGGAGCTCAACAAACTGATTAAAATAATGAATGAAAATCCAAAATGGAAAATTGAACTGGGCTCGCACACCGACAGCAGGGGAACTCATGCATACAACGAAAGGCTGAGCCAGAGAAGATCCGAATCGGCTGTGGGATACATAGTTTCTAAAGGAATTTCAAAAAACCGCATTACCGCAAAAGGATACGGTGAAACAAAACTGGTTAACCATTGTGCCGACGGAGTGGAATGCACCGAAGAACAGCACAGAAAAAACAGAAGAACCGAGTTTACCATTATAGAAATTGAATAAAATAGCTTTTTCGTGAGGTTTATTACCCGGAGTGCGGAAGTTGTTCCGCCTTCGGGTTTTTT
>CAZXTX010000237.1:0-4953 GCA_964643695.1 uncultured Mariniphaga sp.
TGTTTCAGACGAATTTGAAATTAACTGCATTTCAAAGTGCTTTTATAAATTTAAATAAAGAAAAGGTAAATTTATTTTATTGAATTCATCTGATTGCTGAAAATCGGGAAAAACGCCGATAAATATGTTTTTAAAGTTTTTTTACCTCTTTTTAATGTTAATGAACAGGTTTTGTATAATTTTAACGTGAGTTCGATACAAGATAGAGAAATGAATTAAAAAATAAGCTAATAAGGTAAGCACTGTTTGACTTTTTTTACTAAGCTTGATCCTGTTAGAAATAAGGTTTTAAATGCAACTCAAACCTTATTTTGGATGCCGAAACCTTAGTAGATTTTACCGGGGATAATTACAGAAACCTTATTACCTTATTCGGTATTGTTAAATTAATCGTTTTTATGGAAGTGTTATATCGAGTTCACGTGGAACTGCTATCTTTATCCGGACAGTAAGTTTAAATATTGGGTAAATAATCATGCTCATATAATTAAAGAAAACAAATATATGAATATTGATTTTTTAGGTTATATGTTAGAAATAAATGACTATAACCCTGTTATTACAGGAGCTGCGCAGCCAAAACTCACAAAAGAAGCCTTTATGTCTACCTATGTATTAAAACCTGAAAAAGAAGAACAAGATGAAATAGTAAGTTTCATATCAACTAAGCTTGTGCCTATCAATGACTCTATTTCCAAAGCAAAACTAGAAATAGAAAAAGCTAAAGAGTATCAGGAGAGTCTAATAACACAGGTGGTTACCGGGCAACTAAAGGTCTGAACTGTGATTTTTATGATTTAGTGATTAACTTTGATAAGTAAAAACAAACTGTGAACAACAATTTAAAATCAGCTTAATCAGGTGAATCATATGAATCAGAGGTACAGACATTTGATTCAGTGATTAACCTTGAAAATTGATAATTGGAAAGTAAAAAGTGAGCAATAATACAAAATCAAATAAATCATGGGAATCACATTTATCAGTGGTACAGACATTTTTTAAAGAATATTGAAATGAGTGACAATATAAAATCAAACCAATCACAAAAATCAGCAGTACAGTCAGCCTACAAGTATTCTGAACTTACAGCAAAAATAATTGGCTGCGCCATGAAGGTTCATTCCGCATTAGGTAATGGTTTTCAGGAAGTAATTTATCAGCGTGCACTTCAGATAGAGATGAGCGATCAGGGAATATTGTTTAGCCGTGAGCACGAAATACCCATATACTATAATCATCAGCATATTGGCACACGCAGAGTTGATTTTTTAGTTGAAAAAACTGTTTCGGTTGAAATCAAAGCCTTAACAAAACTGGAAGATGTACATTTGGCACAAGCCATTAACTATTTGGAAGCCTATGATTTAGAAGTTGGACTTTTGATTAACTTTGGCACTAAAAGCCTCGAATTTAAGCGATTGGCAAATAAAAAATTTAAACAAAAAGCTCAGGGCAATCCTAACATTTAAAATCCTGATAACTTTAACTACAAACTATGATGGAGAAAGAGGATGTATATGCTATTTTGGGTGAAATAGACTACGTAACCCGGATGTAACTAAGTAAACAATTAAAAGCGATAATTCGCTGATAAACAGACTTGGAGCAATGTAACTAAGATGTAATTTAATATGGAAAAAGAAGAGATTATTAGTAATAGTCAGATAGATAAAATTAATATCTTTCATAAAACTGATTTATATTCAATTTCGTCAACATTGTTGACAATTTTTGAAATAATGTTGTCGGCATTAGAAATTTCAGCATTAAAAAGAGCTTGAATAGTTATTGAAAAGAAATAGTTAGTAGTTATGAATAAATTCACGGATACATCAGAAAAAGGATTTCAAAAGTTTATCGTAAAAGAACTTATTGAGAAGAACAGCTATATTGAAACTTTCTCCGAAGATTTCGATAAGGAATTCTGTATTAATCCACGTGAGTTGTGGCAATTTATTGAAGCTACACAGCCTGAAACCTACAAAATGATTCAGAGCAAAGGCGAAAGATCATTTTTAGTACGCCTGGATAAGAAAATCCGGGAACAAGGTATTGTTGAAGTATTACGCAAAGGGGTAAAGCACATGGATAAAACAGTACAGTTTTTCTATCGTCAGTCTTCATCTACCTACAATCATAAAGACTTAGAAAGATTCAACGCCAATATATTTTCTGTTACTCAGGAGCTGATTTACAGTAAGGTAAATGCAAACCGTTTAGATTTAACTATATTTCTGAATGGATTGCCGGTTATTACTGCTGAACTCAAAAATCCACTTACAGGGCAGACAATTCACAACGGCATACGTCAATATATAAATGATCGTGACCCCGCTGAGAAGCTGTTTCACTTTGCAAGATGTATGGTGCATTTTGTAGCAGATACCGAATTGGTATTTATGACTACACATCTCAAAAAAAAGAAGACTATTTTCCTGCCTTTCAACAAAGGGCAAAATAACGGCAAACCCGTACCACCTTTTGGTGCAGGTAATCCTGTCAATTCAAACGGATTGAAAACATCCTATCTTTGGGAAGATATACTTACAAAAAACACCCTGTCCAACATCATCGATAAGTTTGCTCAGGTAATTACTGAAACAGATAATGAGACAGGCAAAGAAAAAAAGTTGATGATATTCCCACGCTATCATCAACTAATGGCAGTTAAACTGATTTTGCAACATGCAAGAAAAAATGGCATAGGTCATAAATACCTGATTCAGCACTCAGCAGGTTCAGGAAAATCTCTCTCGATTGCCTGGTTAGCACATCAGCTTCACGGACTTTTTGACACTTCGGGAGAAAAGTATCTTTTTAATAGTGTTATTATTGTCACAGATCGTATTGTACTTGACAAACAGTTGAGTGAAGATATCAAACAAACATCACCTCAGCGGGGAATCGTAGAGCATATTACAGGAATAGGCGGCAGTAAAACCTCTCAGTTGCAGGAAGCGCTTGCCAATCGCAAAAAGGTAATTGTTTGTACTGTGCAAACTTTCCCATTTTTATTAAATGAAATGGATGATATGCCTGCCATGAATTTTGGAATCATCATTGATGAAGCGCACAGCGGGCAAAGCGGACAAACTTCTTCCAAAATGAACGCAGTGCTGGCAGACAAGCATGAAGAAGATACAGAAGAAGAGAAAACGCTGGAAGATAAAATAAACGAGCTGATAAACAGCCGCAGAATGATAACCAATGGCTCCTATTTTGCCTTTACGGCAACTCCCAAAAACAAAACGTTGGAAACCTTTGGTGTTAAATCGGATGAAACCTACACGGATGAACATGGAGAGGTGAAGCATAAGTTCCACGCTTTTCATGTTTATAGTATGAAGCAGGCTATTGACGAAGAGTTTATTCATGATGTGCTGAAAAACTACACTACTTATCAATCATTTTACAAATTAGTAAAATCAGTTGAGGATAATCCGGAGTTTGACACCAAACAAGCACAAAAGAAACTACGTGCTTATGTAGAAGGGCATGAATTTGCCATTGCAGAAAAAGCAAAAATCATGATTGACCACTTTCATCGGGATGTACGGTTTCAAATTAATGGTGAAGCCAAAACAATGGTGGTTACCAAAAGCATTGAAGCTGCCATTAAGTACAAACAAGCTTTTGATGCCTACCTGAAAGAGATAAAATCCCCCTTTAAGGCTATTGTTGCATTCTCTGGGTCTAAAACTCTGAATGGTGTTGATTACAATGAAGTTGCCATGAATAACTTCAATTCGTACAGAACGGATATTCCACGTAATTTCAAAAAACCGGAGTATCGCTTTCTGATTGTGGCTGAGAAGTATCAAACAGGATTTGATGAACCGCTTTTGCATACCATGTATGTTGATAAAAGATTGTCAGGCGTGCAGGCTGTACAAACCTTGTCACGACTGAACAGAGCCAAAAAACCTTATAAGCAAGACACTTTTGTTTTGGATTTTTACAATGATTCAGAGGAGATAAAAGAAGCTTTTAAGCCATATTATACAGCTACAATACTAAGTGAAGAGACAAATCCCAACAAATTGAATGATTTGGTGGATTCAATGGAGATTTTTGATGTTTATAATGAATATCAGATTGACGAATATTTTGAGAGATTTGTTGCAGGTGAAGAGCGTGGTAATATTGACCCGATTGTTGGACAGTCACAAAATTACTTCAAAAACAATCTGAGCAAAGATGAGAAAATTGATTTCAAAGCCAAGGCAAAATCCTTTTTACGTACATACAGCTATTTAGGAAAAATCCTCGATTTCAAAAATCAGGAGTGGGAAAAACTATTTTGGTTCTTGAAACATCTTGTTCCTTTACTATATATTAATCAATCCGATGATTTGGCAGAGGGTATTATAGAAGCAATTGAAATGGAGAGCTATCGTTCTACCATTGTGGGTGTTGAGAACATTGAATTATTAGCAGAACCAGGTGAAGTAGCTCCTATCCCTGTGGATGTAAAAGGTGGTTCAACAGAGCCGGAATTAGATACGTTGGAGAATATCTTAAGTGTATTTAATCAACGCTTCGGTGATATTGAATGGTCTGATAAAGATAAGGCAAATCAGATTTTGACAAAACAGCTTCCCGATGAAATGAAGGCAAGTAAAGATGTGATGGAAGCCATTAAATATTCTGACAAACAAAATGCTAAGATTGCTTCCGATAACAAGCTGGAAGAACTAATCAAACAATATCTGTTCAGCCAAACGGAAATTTATACCAAATTTATGAACGATAAGGATTTTCAAAGAAATTACAAGGAGTTTATTTTTGACACATTAATGGATGCAAATAAACAAACAGGTGTTAATCCGTAAAATATTATTTTTCATTAAAAAATTAAAACAAATTAATTGCGTAACATGAACAACTTTGAATATAAAAACACGGTAAAGATTATTTTCGGAAAAGGTACAATTCCTAAAGTTGCAGGTG
>CAZXTX010000238.1:0-3404 GCA_964643695.1 uncultured Mariniphaga sp.
AGGGTCGAAACCAACGGGTAAAATCATCCGACCCGTCAGTTCGTACTTGCCGTCTGCCGACATTACCGGAGTCAGTTTGTTTTCTCCCAGAACGTAATTTTTTAAGGGATTTTCAGCAGTATGCAAAACACGTCTGTTTTTTCCGCCGCCAGAAATCAAACCGGTTTCCCACGGTATGTCAGTTGCATTGTAATTATCGATTATCCAGCTTCCGTCCGGGCTGAGACTGCCGCTGTGGACACCCTCCCCGGAGGTAAGTTTCTCCATCTTCCCGTTTTTAACATCCACCCGGTAAATATGCCTTTCCAGCGGACTATCCTTTGTGCCTTCCACAAAAAGGTTCTTTTCATTTTTATCAAATCCCAGTATTTCGGTTATCTCCCAGTCGCCATCGGTTATCTGCCGGATAAGCTCTCCTTCTGTATTGTATTTATACAGATGAAACCAGCCGTTTTTGCGGCTTAAAAGGTAAAATTCATTCTCGTTTACTTTTGAAAAACGGGGCGGATAGAGCGGCTCCACATATTTGTCGTGGGTCTCCTCAAACAGCGTTGCATGTTTTTCGCCTGTTGCAACACTGTAGCGGTTCATGTGCATGTGGTTCTGACCACGGTTAAGTTCGGAAACATAGATGTACTTTTCATCAGGTGACCATGCCAGATTGGTCAGAAAATGTTCAGGATCGCCACCGGTATTCAGGAAAATTGTCTTACCTGTTGAAATATTGTAAACCCCCACTGTAACATGCTCGCTATCCATTCCCGACATCGGATACTTAAACGATTTGTGCTCGGCAACCCTCGGCATAAAATCAGTCAGCGGATAGTCGGAAACCATCGACTCGTCCTTCCGGTAAAATGCAATGAAATTCCCCTTCGGTGAGTTGAAAATACCGTTTTCAACACCAAATTCGTTCCGGTGAACGGTTTTTCCGTTTACGATACCATTGCCGCCATCGGAAGTAATCTGAACTTTCTTGCCGTCAGAAAAAACAGCAAACAGGTCATCATCAACAGTATATGCAACAAACTTTCCCTGATGACTAAAATTTGCATTTTCACCGTTTTCAGGCAGTTTTATTGAATATCCGGGCTTTTTATCATCAATATTCAAAACATAATAATTTCCGTATGAGTGAATAAACAAAAAGTTTTCCTCAATCCACCGGTAAGAGGGAAATTGTCTGAATTCCCTCTGGTCGATGGTTTTAATCATCGAATTGAGCTCATTCAAAGTTAAAACCTGTTTTTTCTCACCATTGCCGGCTTTTTCGCCCCACAAAACATCGTTTTCAACATAAGTAAAAACATCGTCGCTTTTCCAGGTCAGGCCTTTCATTCTTTCAGGAGACAGATAGGAATACCTTCCTAAAACCGCATCTTCAAGACTCATTTGCTTTTGCTGCTGGGCAACAAGCTGCAATACCGCAAACAGAAATATTAAAAGAATTGCATTACGCATTTTGATAAAATTAAAATTTAAAGTGCGAAAATAACCAAAGCTTGTTTTGAATGAAAATAAAAACTCTCAACAGTAAAAAAAGTTAACAACTTGTATGTAAAACATTGAATTTTAAGAATGTATTTTAGTAAGTTAGCTGAAAAACAAAATTCCATTTGTTCAAAATCATTTTAAACAAAGATAAGTTGTCTTATATATGAATTTTAAAAACAGGATTAATGATTAAAATTTTTACAAAATGGTTAAAAAGTTAAGACTTTTAATGCTTTTAACCGGAAACAGAAATTACAGTTGTTCTGAAATTGCTGAACGTTTTGAACTAAGCGAAAGAACTATTTTTCGTTATCTGAATCAATTGGAGGATTCCGGTTTTGTATTGGAACGCAAAAATGGTCGCTATCGCCTGGCACAAAATGACCGTCAAACCAAAGATTTGATTCGTCTGGTTCACTTTTCAGATGAAGAAGCATATATCTTTTTCAGAGCAATTTCATCTGTTGAGGAATATGAACACAGCGCCGGAGATTTGATAAAAAAGCTGCACGCCCTGTATGATTTTCGCGCACTGCGAAGAATGAAAGGGCAGGATAATCTTGAAAAAATTCAACTTCTCAAAAATGCAACAGAGCAACAAAAACAGACAATTTTAAATCAGTATCACTCTTCAAGCAGCGGAAAAATAACCGACCGCAAAGTTGAGCCTTTTGCATTTATGCCCGATTATAAAGCTGTTTGGGCATTAGATATTCAGGATAAAAAGGTGAAGCAATTTAAAATTTCCAGAATCCAGAGTTTGGAGCTGACTGACCAATCCTGGCAATTTGTATCGTTGCATCAATTGCCTTTTACCGATGCTTTTCGCATGTCGGCCAATCAGCCGGCAGCCGTTGTGGAAGCAGTTTTAACACTGAAAGCATATAATCTGCTAAAGGAAGATTTTCCACTGTCAGAAAAATTTATTGAAAAAGCTCATCCCAAATACCATCTCAAAATTCCAATTGCAGATTTTCATGGTATTGGTCGCTTTGTTTTGGGGCTTCCGGGCGAAATTGAGGTGCATAAACCAAAAGAATTTATAGATTTTTTGAGAGAAATGAGAAAAAAATTTAATTACTGACAGAATTTGACAGTTACATAATTTAAATTTGAAGGATAGAAAAAATTTAAAAATGAGATTCAAAATTGTATTACATAAAATATCCGGAAATAATATTCCTATCAATTATCAATATCCGTTGAGTTCGGCTATATATAAGATTCTTGACAAAGGAGATTCAGAATACGCAAAGTTCCTGCATGAAGAAGGGTATGGAAAAGGATACAAACTTTTTACGTTCTCAGACTTAAAGTTGAGGTTTAAATTGGAAAATGGCGACCGCATGAGATTTTCAGATAATCATGTTGAATTTTTCGCACACTTTCATGTTCCCGAAGCTTCCAAAACGTTTATTGAAGGGCTTTTTAAATCAGAAAACATTGTAATTGCCGATAAAAAGTCAAAAGCTGTTTTCAAAGTGCAATCAATACAAGCTGTGCAAAGTCCGTTTGATTCATCAAAATCGAAAACTGAAATTATCCAAATTCCTTTTAAGCCGGTATCAGCTGTGTTGGTTGGAGTTAAAAATGAAAACAGCAATTATGATTATCTGGATCCTGAAGATGACAGATACATTGACAGCCTGATATACAACTGGCGTGGAAAAATCAGAGATTCCTATGATGAAGCAACTGCTCAAAAAGCTGTGCTGCTTGCCGAAGTGGAGTTTTTTGACAATCCCTTTCGGTCACGCTTAGTACATATTAAATCAGAAACCAATGCAGAAACGAAAATAAAAGGATATTTAAACTTCAAACTCAAATTAACTGCCGAAAAGCGATTTTTAGAGCTTATTTATAATGCCGGTATCGGATTGGAAAATGCGCAGGGAATGGGGTGTTTGGAG
>CAZXTX010000238.1:3504-4937 GCA_964643695.1 uncultured Mariniphaga sp.
GAGATTGATGGAGATTGATGGAGTGTATATAAATTATTTGATTGAAATGATATGAATAACAAAAAATTACAGGAACTTTTAGAAATTATTGATACTGATTTATTGAAGAAATGGATTTTAAATTATGCGAAAAATAATCCGGTTTTTGGCAAGGAAATAATGGAGGTATTGAGTCCAAAGTCAATTAAAAAAGAGGCTTTGAAGGATTATCCCAACTTAATTCGAGCGGCTTTCAACAAGCATCCCGTTAAATTTGGAAATCGGTACAGGGGATATGATTATGACGGATTTGAAGCCGAAAATGTACGTGCGGATTTGGAAGAAATACTTAAAGAAGTGGACTTTTTCTTAAAGCATAAAAACACAAAAGCAGCTGTTCATATATGTAAGTGTATGATTGAGATTATTCCCGAGGAATGGGATGAGCAATTTGATTACGAGGGCGATGTTCAGGTAATGTATGACGATGCAATTGATAAATTGGAAATGATGCTGAAAAATCAACTTTTGCCTGATGATATGAAATCAGATTTATTTGAATGGTATAAAAAAGAGAGTAAAGACATAAGCAAGCATAAATATGTGGGGCTTAACACGAGCTTTGATGTGCTTCAGAGATATTTTCTGAGTTCGGAAGAGATGATAACTGAAAACTTAAAGTCATTGGATGAGAAAATTAAAGATGTAACCGAACACTATTACAAAGAACGATA
This sequence comes from uncultured Mariniphaga sp., assembly GCA_964643695.1. GTDB lineage: Bacteria > Bacteroidota > Bacteroidia > Bacteroidales > Prolixibacteraceae > Mariniphaga. The sequence goes on from CAZXTX010000238.1 coordinate 4,218, forward strand.
TATAATTGAGAAAATAGAAATTCTGGAAGAGATTGGAAGTCTTGATAAGATGCAGCAAACCATTGATGAATATATAGAATTTACAGAAGTCAGACGAATTAAATTAGACTCTCTGGTACGAAGTAAAGAATATGCACAAGCAATTGAATTGATTCAGGAAGGAATTGTTGTTGCTGAAATGAATAAGCATGCCGGAACAGTTTCTGATTGGAAAGACGAACTGTTGAGAATTTATCAGTATAAAAATGACAAGGCGAAGGTATTGCAATTAGCAGAAAACCTGCTGTTTAACGGCAGAGAACAGAGAAAGTATTATGAAATTATAAAAACTGAAACTCCGGCAGAAAATTGGGATGAAATGTTGACCAAAATTCTTTCCAAAATTAAAAGCGGAGGTGGCTTGTGGGGTTTCAATCACTTTCGTGCGGACATATTGGTGGAGCATCAAAAATGGGATGAACTTTTTGTTCAATGCAAAAAAGGAGGTGTTAAGTATTTGGAGCAGTATGAAAAGCATCTGAGACCTGAATTTGACCAGGGAATTTATGACACATATTTGAAATTCATTGAACAACAAGCTACTATAACTGATCAAAAGGCATATGAAAATGTAGCTCATTTCATGAAGCGACTTAAAACATTTCCCGATGGTGAAGAAAAAGTAAGAACACTTGTGACAGAATATCGTGAAGTTTATAAAAGAAGAAAGAATATGATGAA
>CAZXTX010000239.1:0-4916 GCA_964643695.1 uncultured Mariniphaga sp.
CTACCAATGGTACGGTAACAAACTTTGATGGTATGTTCTTGTTGCAGGTGGAAGAAAATGCAGTAGTTCAGATTTCTTACATTGGTTACTTAACCCAGGAAGTTAACACAACCGGAAGGACTTCTGTAAATGTGACCTTGCAGGAGGATACCCGTTCACTTGAAGAGGTGATAATTGTTGGTTACGGAACCCAGAAAAAAGCCAATCTTACCGGTGCGGTTGATCAGGTTGGCGAAGATGTGTTTACAGGACGTCCGATGGCCAACGTAACTCAGGGACTTCAGGGAGTTATTCCAAACCTTAACATTTCACTTGCCGACGGAAAACCAACCCGAAGTGCCAGTTATCAAATCAGGGGTATAACTTCAATCGGACAGGGCGGAAGTGCACTTGTAATTATTGATGGTGTGGAGGGTGACCCTGCCATGTTAAATCCGAATGACATTGCAAGTGTGTCAGTATTGAAAGATGCTTCATCTGCTGCTATTTACGGTGCCAGGGGAGCTTTTGGCGTTGTGCTTATCACAACTAAAAATCCGGATAAAGGACGCACTTCGGTTACATATAACGGTTCTTTAGTTGTAAAATCACCAACTCAGGTGCCAGATATGGTAACCGATGCAAACCTTTATGCAGAAATGTTTGTGGAGGCATATTCATCATTTTATGATTATGCCAGAACACCTTCAACTTTCCATAAAGCAGTGCCTTATAATGCCGACTGGCATAAAGAAATGGCAAACAGGCCCCCCGGTTCGGGAAAACCGGAAGTGGAAATTGGCAGCAACGGAAACTATCAGTACTATGCCAATAACAACTGGTATGAAATGCTTTATAAAGATCGTGCTCTGGGTAACGAACATAATGTGGCAATTCAGGGTGGAGGAGAAAAAGCCGATTTTATTGTTTCTGCAAGATATTATGATCAGGGCGGAATATTTCAGTATAACAGTGACGACTATTCAATGCTGAACCTGAGGGCAAAAGGTTCGGCACAAATTTTTGACTGGCTGAAAGTGGAAAACAACATGGCATTTACACAGTCAAACTATTTTAACCCGTTAACAGTAGCCGACGGAAACGTTTGGTACGGACTTGAAAGTGAGGCCGAGCCGATGAGCCCCATGTTTAATCCCGACGGAACCCTTACAATGGCTGCTGCATACAGCGTTGGTGATATGTGGTATGGTAAAAGCGGAATTACCACTAAAAAAACGATGATACACAATACAACTTCTTTTGTTGCATCATTTTGGGATAATTCATTCAGGCTGAAAGGTGACCTCTCTTTCCGCAATCCGTTTACGAGGGAGACCACAAAGCGTGTTCCGGTGCCATACAGTCCGGCACCCGGTGTAATAGCTTATCTTGGTTCTGCAACGGATGATTTTGGTGAAGCCAATTCATCAACCAACTATATGGCTACAAACATTTACGGCGAATATGAAAATACATTTAATGAGGTTCATTATTTCAAGGGAATGTTAGGTTACAATTACGAACAGTCGTTATTCAACAGCATATTTACACGCCGTAACGGATTACTTTTTGAAGATGCTAACAATATTAACCTGACAAACGGCAATGCAGCTACAATAACTGCCAGTCACGAAAAATGGCGGATTGCCGGCGGATTTTTCCGTTTTAATTACGGGTTTAAAGACAGATACCTGCTTGAGGTTAACGGCCGTCTTGATGGTTCAACAAAATTTCCGGTTGATCAGCAGTGGGGCTTTTTCCCTTCGGTTTCTGCCGGTTGGCGACTTTCAGAAGAGCCATTCTGGAATCTGAATAATGTCTTTTCCGATGTGAAACTAAGAGCATCATACGGTTCATTGGGTAACGGAAATATTGCTTCTTATACATTTCAGGAATTGTTTACCATAAGTACAATGGGAAGGCTGATTCAGGGTACACGCAACCAGAAAACTTCAGTTCCGCCTGTGCTGCCCGACGGGCTTACATGGGAAACTTCAACTACTGCAAACGTAGGGCTTGATTTTGGGATACTTGATGGCAGGCTGCGTTTTGCCGGTGATGCATATACCCGTAAAACCAAGGATATGTTTGCCGTTGGTATTGATCTTCCCGCAACTTTTGGAGCCACGGCACCAAAAGGAAACTATGCCGACATGACAACCAAAGGCTGGGAGATAACACTCAGCTGGCGCGATAAATTTACTTTGGCCAACAAACCTTTCGGCTATGATGTAAGAGTAACTCTGGCTGATTATGTTTCAAAAATTGACAAATATACCAATCCAGAAAAAGAACTGGGAGCATATTGGGATGCCAGAGCCAATTATTACGAAGGAATGACACTGGGAGAAATCTGGGGATATGTAACCGAAGGATTTTTTATTGATGAAGAAGATGTTAAAAACCATCCTTCGCAAAGGCTCTATTTTGCTTCCAATTCAGGAACATGGTTACCTGGCGATATTAAATTTAAGAATTTGAATGATGACGATGTTATTGATTATGGTACCAACAAAGTTGGTGATCCGGGTGACCGTAAGATTATAGGGAACAGCAATCCGAGATATACCTACAGCTTTAATCTGGGAGCAGACTGGAACAACTTCTTTGTATCTGCATTTTTTCAGGGTGTTGGCAAACAGGACTGGTGGCCGGGAACCGACAATGCACTGTTCTGGGGGCAGTATAACAGGCCATACAACAATATTCCCAAGTCAATGCTTGGAAATATATGGTCAGAAGATAATCCGGATGCATACTTTCCACGTTACAGGGGATATGTTGCACTTCAAAGTTCAAGGGAGCTTTCTGTAACTCAAACCCGTTATTTGCAGAATGTGGCATACATACGTCTAAAAAACCTGCAAATTGGATATAATCTGCCAAAACAGCTTGTTTCTGCTGCAAAAATGCAGAATGCAAGAATTTATATGTCGGCAGAAAATCTTTGGGGATGGTCTCCACTATATAAAATTACCAAAAACTTCGACTTTGGCAGTATTTACGGAGAAGACCGTGAAGCAGCAAATGCCACTCCGGGCAGCGGTATATCAAACGGGAGCCAGGTATATAATTATCCAATATTGAAGAGTATAAGTTTCGGAGTTTCATTAACATTTTAAAATTGAAGAATATGAAAAAAATAATATATGTAATATTTATTATGGCAGGAATTTTTGCCTGCAATATGGTTGAGCTGCCTGAATCCAAAATATCCAAAGAACCAATTTTTGGTTCCGAAACAGGCCTTAAGCTTTATACCAATTCATTATATGAAGCTTTTCCCACTGCTCCTGCAATTTATACCAACTCTTATTATATAGCATTTAACTCTGTAATTAAATATTTTACCGAAAACGGATTCAATGCTGAAGAAAGCAGTGGCTGGAGCTGGGGAACATTGCGCAATATCAATTATTTTATTGTAAATAATAATGATGAATCCGTGCCTCTGGATGTACGAAACAATTATCAGGGAATTGCAAGGTTTTTCAGAGCTTACTATTATTATGGCATGATGCAGAGGTTTGGTGATCTTCCGTGGATTGATCATCCGCTTGATGTGAAAGATGAAATTTTGCATGCCGGCAGAGATTCACGAACATTAATTGTGGAAAAAATTAAGGAAGACCTCGATTTTGCAATTGCCAACATTAAAGAAAAGAAAGACAATACCAGTTCAACTATTACTTCTTCTGTTGCTGCTGCTTTTAAATCGAGAGTTTGTTTGTGGGAGGGAACTTTCCGTAAATATCAGACCGGTTACGGATTGCAGTCATCTGCCGATGAATGGTTAAAGGAAGCTGTAAGTGCAGCAGAGTATGTAATGAATTCCGGTTATTCAATTTATACGGGCGACGGGCCTGCGTTATCATACCGGAAATTGTTTATCAGCAGCAAACCTGTTTCAAACGAAGTACTTTATGCAGTAACTTTTGATGCTGCCCAAAGTGTTGTTCATTCGGGAAACCGTCGCTATACATCGGTTACCTATGGTAACAGCCCTGCACCAACCCGTTCTTTTGTAAATACTTATCTGACACTTGACGGTACACCTTTTACTGAAGTTGATGGTTATGCAACCAAATCATTTACCGAAGAGTGTGAAAACAGGGATTACCGTTTGTCACAGACAGTGCGCACACCCGGTTTTACCCGTATAAGCGGGGGCCAGACAGTCAGATCAGCTCCAAATTATGCTTATGCAATTACAGGATATCATATCAGTAAATTTACGCTTGACGATACTCAGTATGATAATGTTGATGTTTGCGACAACAATGTAGTTCTTTTCCGTTATGCCGAAGTTCTGCTCAATTATGCAGAAGCAAAGGCTGAACTTGGAACTCTTACTGATGCCGACTGGGCAAAAACTGTTGGTGTTTTAAGGGCAAGGGCAGGTATTACAGGCGGACTGGATAAAAAACCAACTGTTGCCGATTCATATATGAAGGAAAGATTCTTCCCCGGAATTAATAATCCTGAAATTCTGGAAATAAGACGCGAAAGAGCCATTGAACTCTCGTTTGAGGGATTCTCATGGCCTGATATATGCCGTTGGAAAGTGGGAGAACTTGTTACCAGGGTATGGGATGGTATTTACATTCCTGAGCTCGATGTACCTTATGATATGGATGGAGACGGGAAATTGGATGTTTGCTTTACAAAAAATCTGAATCCCGATAAAGTTCCCGGAGTTTATTATCAGTATCTGGGAGAAAAGCTGGAAAGTGGTGCAACCAATAATTATCAGCTTGATGATGCGACCCATTCGCTGGTATTTATGAAAGATCAGAAAAGAACCTGGAACGATAAATTATATTTCTATCCGATACCTGCCAACGATTTGGTTAAAAATCCGAATTTAGGTCAAAATCCGGGTTGGTAAAATATTTTTATAATAGTTTTAAAAAAGGAAAAGGCTTGTTAAAAACAGG
>CAZXTX010000240.1:0-4896 GCA_964643695.1 uncultured Mariniphaga sp.
CAATGTTATCCATATCGTTTGTGCTGCCAAGCAAAACATTCTGTGGAATCCACACTGCCATTTCATTGCATAACTTCTCGTTATTCGGACACTTATTTTCAGCCATGTATCTTTCATAGTCAAGCTGTTCTTTTGAATAAAACTTTTTATAAAACCTGCTCTCAAAGGCATTTTTTATAAAAGGCATCTTGTTTAATTCGGTATAGCCGCTGTAACACGGAACACCTTCTGCATTCATTGCAGCTATAAATTTGCTTCTCGGAAGGTTGCCGAAATCTTCAGCTTTATACAAAAAGGGGAAAAGGTGAAAAGCAGCTTTTGTAACATTTTCATAAAGTCTGTAGGGCACAATCCCCGGAACTTTTCCAATTTTCGACTTTAAATATTCTGCTCTTTTATTTCTGGTTTCAGTCTGCCCGATAAATCTTTCCATTTGTGCCAGACCGATTGCTGCCTGATATTCGGCAAGCCTCAGCTTGGTGCCGATTCGCACCGTACCGCTTCCAATTTCGCCGGCAGCAGTTCCATATGGATTTCCATAATTGTGGTGCGAAAAACATCGATCCATGAATTCATCATCATCGCTTACAATGGCACCGCCCTCGCCCATCGGAATATTTTTGGAATTCTGAAAACTGAAACACCCCGCATTGCCGAAAGAACCGACTTTCTTATGATTTATCTCCGCAAGCCATGCCTGGCAGGCATCTTCCACCACCAGCAGATTGTGTTTTTTGGCAATTTGCATAATACGATCCATATCGCATGGCAAGCCAAGTATATGAACAGGAATAATTGCCTTTGTATTGGGAGTAATTTTTGCCTCAATTTTTTCAGGATCCATCTGAAAAGTTTCAGGATCAACATCAACAAAAACAGGAATTGCCCCGTTAAACACGATACATGATACTGACGCAATAAAGGTGTATGGTGTCACCAGAACCTCATCTCCCCAGCCGATTTCAAACTGACTCAGTGCCGCATTCAATGCATTTGTTCCGTTTACCACGGCAAGGCATCTTTTGGTACCAATCAACTCTGCCCATTTCCTTTCAAATTCTGTTACCAGTTTGTCGCGCGACCAGATTCCGCTTCGCACAGACTTAATCAGCAACTCTTCATCAACCTCCGGCTTCCAGATTGGCCATCCGGGCCAGTCATGTGACTTAACCGCTTTGGTTCCTCCCAAGATTGCAGGTACCGAGGCATCACCGGTATTAGCAGCAAAAAGTTTGTTTGCCGTTCCCAAACTCAAAACTGTTCCTGCTCCAATAATTGAGTTCTTTTTAATGAATTCACGACGTGTAAATTCGTTATCAAATGTTTTCATTAATAATATTTTTTGATTAAATAATTTCAACCAGACAGCAATCTTCAATTAATGATATTATTCTACCAAAGCAAAAATATCATTTTCAAACTGCTAAAACAATAAGAGTAACATTATTGTAAAAAATCATGTTTTACAACATTGCATTATTTGTAAAAATCAGAATCAAAAATCTGATTTACAGTAAAGTTTTATTTTATTTCAGAAGAAATGTCAAATTCTGAAAAATTTGTTATTAATCTGCAATAACTGTTATGTTATATCCGATTTTTACTTTATACATACTAATCCCCCATCATATCAAGCGCATATTGTGCAGCACCGGCTAAATCGGGATTCTTTTTCAACTCCTCGTAAACCGGGCGATAAGATTCATTGGCAAACCAGGAAAACTCCGTACAAAGTACTTTTTTGCAGTCATTTGTTGTTTTATCCGATTTCAGCAACTTCAGAATTTCGGAATGAATCTCGTCCGTTTTCCGTACATCTCCGGCACTTTCAGTAATCATACTCTTTAAAATATTAAAATTTTCGTATGAACTGCCTGTTTCATAAGATTTCATTCTGCTCATTACAAGTGCGAGATTCTCGTCAATATCTTCAAAATACTTCCATGAAAGACTTTTTGTTTCTGTCGGAAAGTTTTCAGGAATCTTCTGTGTTACCCTGCCGGTTGCAGCCCATTCAGCACCCCGCTGCAGTGTTACAATAAAACCCGCACTTTCCATTGCTTCCGAAAACGGACTGCTGCAATGCCCCAGCACTGTATGAAAAACACGGCCTTTGCCATAATCAATAGTCATCAGAACCGGTTCATTTCTTCCGGTTCCGTTATATTTTTTATCGGCATGTGCATAAGCCAATATTTTCATGTTTTTTGCCGGTCCGCGCAGTTCAGAATACAATTCATCCTTCGTATGCAGCCACTTCTGGGGCAATCCTTTTAAAACCGGATGAGAAGGTTCAAATGCCTCTACCAGAAACTCGTGCTGTGCTCCATGCGAACCGCCCCTTCCGGGTGAATTGTCATAAACAACCTCACCGTTTTCAATGTAAACATACGGGCCGGAAGATTCATCACGGTCACCCCATCCGCCCAGTCCTATAATTTCATTAAAAGCAGCCCAGTCGGGAAATGCATTGTCAGCAGCATGATAAACCACAACCCCGCCACCGTTCTGAACATAATTTTCAAAATTTGTTTTTGTTTTCTCAGGCCAGTCGTCACCATTATAATCCAGAACCACCACATCATATGGCTCAAAATCAACAACAAATTCCGACATGTCCTTCCCCTGCTGAGGCGAAATTTTTATATCAACATAAAATATTCCCGATTTTTCCAGAATGTCCTTAAAGAAAAGTGTGCTTCGCTGCCAGTTATGATTGTTTTGTCCGGTGATAATAACTGCATTCAGCTGCGGTTTTTGAGTGCATGAATTATTTGCAATTATTACAGTAAAAAGAATGATGAGGACAGTTAGTAATTTTTTTATGCTTTTCATGGTTGTATCATTAAAAATTAAAAATGGTTAGGAGTTTTAGAATGAAGGGTATTTCCATGGAGAACGATAAGGTCTTTTCAGCAGTCTTGAAGCTAAAACATTGTTATCCGAAAAAGTTTCGGTTTCAGAATTCCAGTTAAGTTTCTGACCTGTCAGAATTGCAATTTCACCAAGCAAAGCCACACTTACTGAACGATGCCCGGTTTCTGCAGGTGTAATTGTCTCTTTTCGTGATTTTACACAATCAATAAAGTTTGCGTGATGATTGGTACTTTTGTAAAGTCTGATTTCATTGTCTCCGATTTTTTCCTTCAAAATATTTTCATCGGAAGCCCTCAGTCCTCCTCTTGTTACATGTATCCAGCCGTCGGAGCCGTACCATGCGGTTCCCATCCCGTGTTTCAGTTTCGACTGGCTTGCAACCCTGATTTTCACACCGTTTGCATACTCACAGGTAAAGTCATATTCCACAAGCACATTGAAAATACCGTCGTTGTTTGGCCGTCCGGTTCCTTCAACAGTAACGGGTCCTGTTTTATCCAGTCCCAATCCCCAGTGTGCAATATCAATATGATGTCCGGCCCAGTCGGTAAGCTGACCTCCCGAATAGTCCAGGATCCATCTCCAGTCCCAGTGCAGCACTCCCCTGAACGGGACAAAAGGTGCCGGTCCGAGCCACATGTCCCAGTCAACACCATCAGGGACAGGTATCTCCATCGGATTACCAATATAGTTACCTCCGTCGGGGAGACCTACTTCCACATATTTCACTTCTCCGATCCTGCCATTTCTGACAAGTTCCGAAGCATGATGGAAATTACTTTCGGAACGTTGCTGACTTCCGGTCTGCCAGATAACACCATTTCTTTCAACTGCTTCAACTATTGCACGACCTTCCACAATTGAACGTGCCAACGGTTTTTCACCGTAAATATCAACTTTATTATTGGCAGCCTCACATGCAAGCAGCATATGCCAGTGGTCGGGTGTGGCAATAATTGCCGTATCGGGCTTTTCCTTTGCAATTATTTCCCTGAAATCTTTATAAACACGGCAGTCATTGTTCCCGAGACGATCATCAATCATCTTTTTCCCTATTTCTGCCTGTTCATCAACCACATCACACACTGCCACAGGCTGAACTCCGGGAATATTCATTAAGTTACGTAAATTATGTCGCCCCTGCCCTCCCGAACCTATCATTACCATGGTGATTCGGTCACTCGGTGCAACATGTCCGTTACGTCCTAAAGCTGAGGCTTTAACAATTATCGGAAACAAACCGGTGCCAACAGCTGCGGCACCAATTTTCTTTAAAAATTTTCTTCTGTCGGTTTGCATAATTTTATTTATAATGTTTTTTAGATGTTATCTGTATTTATTACTGAATCATTCTTCTTTAATAAAAAGCTCATACAGACAGTTAATAACCGCTTTAGTAATAGTAATATCTTTATTTAAATCATTACTTTTTTTATAACCATTTGTAATTATTATAAAACCAAACTTTTTTTCAGAATCGAAATACATATTACTGAGCAGTCCATAGCCAGAACCCCCATGACCGGTAAGAGTTACTCCCGGAATAGCTGATTCGTCTTTTTCCAGTGCCAGTCCATAGCCTGAATCTGAAACAGGTGTCTGCATCATTTTCGAACTCTCTTCCGAAATTATACGTTTGCCCTTATACTCTCCGTAATTCATATGCATCAGCATATAACTAATTAAATCATCAGCTGAGATTTTCAGTCCGCCGGTTGGTGAAAACAAAGGTGCATTGTAGCCTAATTTATAATCTTCAAAATCTTTTTGTGAAATCCGGGTATAGGGCCGTGTCTGAACCGTATATTCATCCTTTTCCTTATCAAAAACATAAAGACTGACAAATTTACTGCTGTCCAGATAATCTAAATTATACCCTGCATTTAATCCAAGCGGTTTAAGAACTCTTTTTCCAATTTCCCTGTCGAATCTGTTACCGGTAATTTTTTCGATAACGGCACCTGCCATATTAAAATTCAGATTGCAATACTGATATTTTTCACCGGGAGCATAATCATT
>CAZXTX010000241.1:0-2846 GCA_964643695.1 uncultured Mariniphaga sp.
CCGGATTGTTGGTTTTAATCGGATCTAAAGTTCAGGAATCCGGTATAACATTGGTAAATTTTGACGAACCCGTTGAATATACCATAATGGCAGAAGACGGCTCGGCAAAAACATATTCCGTAAACATAGAATGGATAAAAGAACTTGAAATTGTTCTGCCGCATATATATTTAAATATTGAAGATGGTAAAACAGTAGTTGAAAAAGGGGTTTATTTAAATGCTGACATCCGAATTGACGGGAAAGGTGAATATGAAGAGTTTGAAGGCAAAACTCAAATCAGGGGAAGGGGGAACACAACCTGGGAAATGCCTAAAAAACCCTACCGCTTAAAATTAGATTCAAAAGCATCACTGTTTGGTCTGCCGGCATATAAAAACTGGGTGTTGCTGAATGAATACCTTGACGGAACCATGCTTTACAATTCCATACCGTTCAAAGCCGGAAGAATGTTAGGGATTCCATATACAAACCATATTATTCCGGTTGAAGTAACCATAAACGATGAATATCAGGGAATTTATGCCTTTACCGAACACAAGGAGGTTGGCGAAGGCAGAATTGACATTGGAAAGGATGGCTGGCTTCTGGAACTGGATGTATATTACGATGAAGACTGGAAGTTTACATCAGAAAAATACAATTTGCCGGTAATGATTCAGTATCCGGAAGATGATAATATAAATAATGATATTCTTGATGAAATAAAGAGTGATTTTGAAGAGTTTGAACAGCTTGTTTACGATAACTCATTTCCTGACAACAACTATCTGGATTATTTTGATGATTTGTCGTATGTAAACTATATGATTGTTTATCAGCTTACCCTGAATTATGAAATTAATCACCCTAAAAGCACATACATTAATAAACCTGCCGGTGAAAAATACCGGATGGGAATTATATGGGATTTTGACTGGGCTTATGGTTACAATACAAATAATCCTCATTTTAACATATCTACTGCAACCGGATCAATTTTTACAAATGATTCAAGGCCCGGCTCTATGTTTTTCAGTCGTTTTATGAAAGATCCCCAAATCCAAAAATTATTTAAGGAAAGATGGCAGTGGTTCAGAAACAACAAATATCATAAATTAAAAGAATTTGTTGAAGATTATGCCGAAATAATAAAACCTGCTGTACCCAATGACCATGCTTTATGGGGAACCCGCAGTTCATCAGGCGATACCGATCAGGATTTACAGCGGGTACTGACATGGTTAGATGCCAGGGCCTCATATATAGATAATTACGTTCTAAATTTTCAGTAAAATACAAAACCTGCAGTTTCCAAAGATACCGCAGGTTTTGTTATTTCTTTCGCCTGAAATGCATTCAGACTGTTACAGACTTTTTACAACTCTCTTATCCAGATATTTCTAAAGCTGACCGGATCACCATGGTCCTGAAGCATTATACTGCCGGGGCCGTGCTTTTTTACGCTGTATTCCGGAATACCGATATATTCTGTCGGGCCGCGAACCGAAACATTATTCAGCACCAAAACACCATTGTGTAAAACTGTTACGCGCGGAGGGGTAAAATAGGTTCCGTCATCATTAAAACGCGGAGCAGTGTAAATAACATCATAAACCTGCCATTCACCGGGGGCTTTGCATGCATTCACGAGCGGAGGATACTGTTTGTATATACTCGCTGCCTGTCCGTTTCTGTATGTACGGTTATCATAACTGTCGAGCACCTGAAGTTCATATCTTTCCTGAAGAAAAACACCGCTATTCCCGCGTCCCTGACTGTTGCCTTTCACCTCTGCCGGCGAACGCCACTCGATATGCAACTGAAAATCCTGAAAAACACGTTTGGTTTTGATTATTCCCTTTCCTTTTACCACAGTTATACAACCGTCTTCTATTTTCCATTCCGGCTCACCACCTTTTCCGTCTGTCCATTCACGACCTATATCCACGCCATCAAATAAAACAATTGCATCCGAAGGAGCATCCATAGGAGTTTCACCCGGTTTAACCAGCGGAATTTCAGGATCCCAGATTTCTGTCATTTCCGGTTTCATCGGCATCGGGCCGTCTGTTTGTGCAATAACTGCTGTTACTGCAAAAAATAGAATTACTGTAAAAAATAGATTTCTTTTCATCATTAATGTTTTTAATTTCCGATAAATAAATTGTAAATAAATATTATAATCCTAATTCTGCCATAATCATATCAATCTTTATATCAGCAGCCTTTTCAGCTTCTTCAAACTGTTCGCGAGAACTCATTTTACCTTTCACTTCAAAGTAAAATTTGATTTTGGGCTCTGTTCCCGAAGGTCTGATTGAAATTTTTGAACCGTCTTCGGTAATAAACTGAAGAACATTGGAAGTTATTTTTTGATCTATTTTCTCCTCTTCACCTGAAATCAGGTTTTTAGCCGTTAAAACAGAATAGTCTTTGAACCACTTAACCTTTGAGCCTCCAAGTTCAGTCGGCGGATTATTCCTGTAGCTTTCCATCATTTTCCTGATTTCATCCGCACCCTGTTTTCCGGGACGGACAACTGACTTCTGCATCTCTTTTGAATAACCGTATTCCAGATAAATATCCAGCAGAAGTTCATAAAGTGTTTTTCCGTTGTCAATTGCCCATGCAGCAATTTCAGCCATGAGTGCACAGGATGTAACTGCATCTTTGTCACGTACAAAATCAGCCGGCATAAATCCAAAACTCTCCTCACCGCCACCAATATATTTTTGTTTTCCTTCGAGTTCACGTATCACTTCTGCAATAAACTTGAAACCGGTATAAACATCATACAACTTTACACTCTTCTTTTCAGTTATTTCGGCAATCAGTTCGGTTGAAACTATTGTTTTTACCACAAA
>CAZXTX010000241.1:2946-4887 GCA_964643695.1 uncultured Mariniphaga sp.
TGAGGTGCCACAACCTGCGAACCGTCATCCCAGTATGCTTTATAGCCGTTATACTCTTTCGGATTATGCGATGCTGTAATTACTATCCCGCTTTGGCATCCCAGCTCTCTTATGGCAAACGAAAGTTCGGGCGTTGGTCTGAGGTCTTCAAACAAATAAGCTTTAATTCCGTTGGCAGCAAACACCTGTGCACTGCTTTCGGCAAAAGCCCTGCTGTTATTACGGCTGTCGTGGCCTATTGCAACTTTTATCTGGGGCAAATCTGCAAAATTCTTTTTCAAATAATTTGCAAGTCCCTGATTTGCAGCACCAATTGTATATTTATTCACCCGGTTTGTTCCCGCACCCATAATTCCTCTTAATCCGCCGGTACCAAACTCCAGATTTTTATAAAAAGAATCAATTAGCACGGTCGAATCTTCAGCATCCAGCATTTGCCGCACCTCAGTTCTCGTTTTTTTATCATAAGTTTCAGAAAGCCACTCCTGAGCTTTTTTCCGTACTTCATTAAGCAATTCATTGTTTTTCATAATATTATTTATTTTGAATTTTACTCAAACAATCTTTCAGACTATCTTTCCAATATGGAATTTCTATGTTAAATGTAGTTTTTATTTTCGATTTATTCAATACAGTGTAATGCGGCCTTTTTGCGTCACTCTGAAATTCTTCGGTTAAAACCGGCAAAATGGTACAATCCGTTTCTGAAATTTCAAAAACCGCTTTAGCAAAATCAAACCAGCTTGCCACCCCCTCGTTTGAATAATGATAAATTCCGGGAATAAAACTTACGGGGTCATTTTTATAAATTTCTGATAACCGTATCAGAACATTTGCCAAATCACGCGCATAGGTGGGGGTTCCAGTCTGATCATATATTACTTTAACATTATTGCAGTCGCGGCCAAGTTTAAGCATAGTTTTCACAAAATTATTTCCGTATGAGGAATAGAGCCATGAAGTGCGGATAATAACTGAATCGGAATTTTCCTTCAAAATTATTTTCTCACCGGCAAGCTTGCTTTTGCCATAACTGTTTTGCGGATTTTCCAAATCAGTTTCAATATATGGACTGCATAAGTGTCCGTCAAAAACATAATCAGTTGAAATATGAATTAATTGCGAATGATATTTCAATGCCATACGTGCCAGAATACCTGCCGCTTCTGAATTAATTCTTTCGGCTGTTTCAGGTTCTGACTCGGCTTTGTCAACATTCGTATAAGCTGCGCAATTAATAACAATATCGGGCTGCACTCTCTGAAAAAAAGTTTCCGTTTCCATTTCAGAAGTGATATCAAGTGAATCGGCATCGGTAAAAAAGAATGTCCATCTGGTAATACTGGCCGACAACTCTTTTATTTCACTTCCCAGCTGACCGTCAGCCCCGGTAATCAAAATATTCATTAATTTTCAAATTTAAAATTCATTTCGGCATCATTGAAAAAGGGAGCTTTCAAATCTTTTTCGGAAATTATTGCTGTTTGTGTATCTATCTGCCAGTTTATATTCAAAAACTTGTCATTTACATTTATTGCACGTTCCGCACTCTGGTTGTAAACATTGTCGATTTTATATGCAAAAACCGCAGTTTCACTCAGCACTGAAAACCCGTGTGCAAATCCGCGCGGAATAAAAAGCTGCTTTTTTAAAATATCATCAAGTTCAATTCCGAACCACCTGCCAAAAGTAGGTGAACCCGCTCTTAAATCAACCACAACATCGAACACCTTTCCCTGAACTACCCGCACAAGCTTTGCCTGAGCCCACGGATTCAACTGATAATGAAGTCCGCGGACAACACCAAAAGCAGATTTGGATTCATTATCCTGTAAAAATTCAGTGCCAACACCTGCATTTCTGTAACTTTCTTTACGCCACGATTCAAAAAAATAACCCCGTGAATCCTCAAACACTTTAGGTTCAATAATTAATAATCCG
>CAZXTX010000242.1:0-4880 GCA_964643695.1 uncultured Mariniphaga sp.
AAAAGACGCCGCCTGTAAGTTTGCCATTTAATCCTGATAAGCAGGGGTTTGATGAATATTTTGTAACATACAAACCTTCAAATACAGGTCCCATGCCCTGGCAGGATGCTGAAAATGATGCTCATAATGTTGATACTATTACTTCGCTTTCAATTGATTTTATGGAAAGAAATAAAGAAAATCCATTTTTTTTGTTTGTTTCCCATAATACAATACACGATCCTTTAAGAGAACGTTCAGCAACAATCGAAAAATATGAAAATAAAAATGGTGTATCACAACCCGAGAATCACCCGATAATTGCTGCAATGGTTGAACGGCTTGATAAAAGCTGCGGTAAAATATTCAATAAAATAAAAGAGCTTGGCCTGGAAGACAATACCATTGTTATCTTTTTTGCCGACAACGGCGGCAAACATGCTTATGCTGAACAGATACCATTCAGGGCAGGAAAGGGCTGGTTATATGAAGGTGGCATTAGGGAGCCTTTAATTGTGAAATGGAAGGACATTGTAAAATCCGGCACCATTTCAAATTCAATGATAATTTCCAATGATTTCTATTCAACATTTCTTGAAATGGCCGAAATTAATGATATTTCATCAAAATCAACTGATGGAAAAAGCTTTGTTCCTGTTCTTAAAAATCCTGAACAGGAAAATCACAACACACTTTTTTGGCATTATCCGCATTATCACTGGGGGTCTGGTATGATACCTGCCGGAGCTATGAGAAGCGGAAAATGGAAGCTGATTGAATGGTATGAAAAAAGTATATTGGGTGATAAAGATGAAGTTTTTGAATTGTATGATTTGGAATCAGATATTGGTGAAACTACAAATCTGGCTAACAGTTTAAAGGAAAAAACCAAAGAGTTAGCTTTAGAACTGAAAAAGTGGCGTGAAGATGTTTCTGCACAAATGCCTGTCAAAAATGAAAATTACAGAAATTAAATTATGGAATTGCGAAGAATATCTTTTTTAATTTTTTTTATAATACCATTTTCTTTATCACAATCATTCAGTTGTAAAGTTTATAAAAAAGATGAAAATCAATTTCGTCCCAATATTTTGTTTGCTATTTCTGACGATCAGTCTTTTGCACATACAGGTTTTGCAGGTGCAAAATTAGTCAATACACCTGCTTTTGACAGGATTGCAAACGAAGGAATATATTTTACAAATTGTATAGCCGGTTCACCCGGATGTGCACCATCGCGCAGCACTATTGTTACGGGGCGTTACCACTGGCAAAACGAACAATCGGGGCAGCACGCTTCATCGTGGATGAAAAAGTATGTTCCTTTCATTGATTTATTGGATGCAAACGGATACATAACCGGCAGAACAGGTAAAGGTGTTGCTCCATTTCAGTACGCCCATGATGAAAATGATTCTCTATGGCGTGCCACTGATGCAGCGGGAATTGCTCACAGCAATATCAGATACGAAAAAGGGACATCCGTTGATGAACGAACCGCTGACGGAATAGAGCCTGTAAATTATTTCGAAAATTTCAAATATTTTATGGAAAATGTTCGGAATAACAAACCATTTTTCTTTTGGTATGGATGTAATGAGCCTCACCGGGTTTATGAAAAGGACTCGTGGAAAAGAAATGATAAAAATTCCGAAAGTGTAAATGTACCTGGATTTATGCCTGATGATGATATTGTAAGAGGTGATATGCTGGATTATGCGGTTGAAATAGACTGGTTTGACCTGCATTTACAAAGAATGCTGGATTATCTTGAAAAAGCAGGTGAGTTGGAAAATACTATTGTAATTGTTACATCGGATAACGGAATGTCTTTTCCACGTGCAAAGGCAAATTGTTATGAATACGGGATTCATGTTCCTCTGGCAATACGTTATCCAAAAGAATATCCCGGTGGCAGAACAGTTGATGATGTAATTGGTTTTGCAGATTTGGCTCCAACCATTCTTGAAATTACAGGCACCGGTTCAAAAGGTATGCTGCCAATATCTGGAAGAAGTATTTTAAACATTCTCAAATCAAAAGAAGAAGGTGTGGTGGATAATTCAAAAAAATACGTATTTGCAGGGCGAGAACGACATTCATCTTCCCGATACAAGAACTGGGGATATCCTCAGCGTGCAATACGCAGTCATGATTATTTGCTTATTTGGAATATTAAACCTGAACGCTGGCCTGCAGGAGCTCCTCAGCGTTTAAAGCCCGGAACAGAAGATGAGCTTTTGCCTATGTACGGTATTGATGAAAGAGGAATACATCATTCAGATTGGGCATTTACTGATATTGATGATGCACCATCAAAATCTTTCATTGTTGAAAATTGGAATAATGAAGCAGTAAATCCCTATTTTGAATGGTCAGTTAATAAGAGACCTGAATTTGAACTTTACAATATAAAAAATGATCCTTTTAATTTGAATAATCTTACAGAAAATCCCGAATATGCAAAAATTGAAAGGGAATTAAAGGAAGCATTATTAGCTGAACTGAAAAGATCAGAAGATCCGCGTGTTGTTGTACCTGACAAAGAGATTTTTGATTCATATTTACGTTACAGTCCCATAAGAGAATTTCCAAAACCTGAATAACCTTTGCCAACTAAATCTACAATTAACTTATCGAAATACTTTTATTGTAAAATATAAAAAATCATGAAACCTATAATTAAAAGCACCTTTCATTCAAGTGTATTTGCTCTGTATATTTTATTTGTAATTATTGGGTGTACAGAAAATATTCCCAAAGAGCTTCCAAATATTCTGTGGCTTACCAGTGAGGACAACAGTCCATTGCTGGGATGTTATGATGATGAATTTGCAACAACACCAAATCTTGATAAGCTTGCATCAGAAGGTTTTTTATATACACATGCATATGCCAATGCACCTGTTTGTGCTCCAGCAAGAAACACCATTATTACAGGTATTTATGCTATTTCAGGCGGCAATCAGCATATGCGCAGCCACTATTCCAAATCTGATATTATAAAAACTTATCCTGAATTTTTGCGACAGGCCGGTTATTACTGTACCAATAATTCAAAAACCGATTATAATACAAAATCTATTATTCCAGGTGAAATATGGGATGAAAGCAGTAATAAGGCACATTATAAAAACAGAAAATCAGGACAGCCTTTTTTTGCAGTTTTTAACAACACGGTTTCGCATGAAAGTTCAATTCACGATTCCATTCCTGATGAACTTTTGAGACATAAACCCAATGAAGTTCCTATAGCTCCATATCACCCGCCAACTTCAGCTATAAAACACGATTGGGCACAATATTATGATAAAATAGAAATTTTAGACAACTGGATTGGTGAAAAACTTAAAGAATTGGAAGATGAAGGCCTTGCCGAAAATACTATTGTTTTTTATTATGGCGATCATGGCGGAGTTTTACCACGCAGCAAACGCTTTGTTTATGAAACGGGAACACGTGTGCCATTTATTGTGAGAATTCCTAAAAAGTACCAATATCTGTTTCCTGATAAAAAAGAAGGTTCCAAGGTTGACAGATTAATTAGTTTTGTTGATTTGGCACCCACACTATTAAGTATTGCAGGAATAGATATTCCTGAATATATGCAGGGAAATGCTTTCCTTGGAAAACAAAAAACTGCTGACCCGCAATATGCATTTATGTTCAAAGGAAGAATGGATGAGCGATACGACATGTGCAGAGCCGTAAGAGACAAAAAATACAGGTATATACGCAATTATATGCCTTTTCGTATTTATGCACAACATCTGGAGTATCTGTGGAGGGCACCGTCAATGCGCTCATGGGAAAACGCATACCTTAACGGAGAATGTAATGATATACAAAGTGCATTTTGGAAAGTTAAACCTATTGAAGAACTTTATGATACCGAAAATGATCCATGGGAAATTAATAATCTTGCAAATAATCCTCAATACAAGGAAGTACTTGAAAGAATGATAAAAGCAAATCAGCAATGGGTAACCAAAATAAAGGACACAGGGTTTATACCGGAAGCTGACCTTAATAACAGGATTGGAAATATGGCAGCATATGATTATTTACGTTCAGGTAATATTGAATTGGAACAAATTATTGAGGCTGCAGAAACGGCTACATCCGGCAAAACAGAGAATATTTCTAAACTGAAAGAATTTCTGAAAAACAGTGATAGTGCAATCAGATACTGGGGTGCAACAGGCCTGTTAATGGCCGGACAGGAAGCTCTGTCAGCAAAAAACGAGCTGCTTAATGCACTAAACGACACTTCACCCAATGTTATAAGTGTTGCGGCGGAAGCTCTTTATAATCTTGGCGAAAAAGAGTCGGCAATAAACGCTTTGATTTCTGTTTTGAAGGTTGATAATGAATTTGCCCGCTGTCATGCATTAAATGCTATTGAATATATTGAAGATGAAAATCCTGAAATAATTAATGGTGTAATTCAAATGATTAAAAATTCACCTGAAATAAACCGAAACAGATATGATTTAAGAGCTGCAAAATGGCTCTTGGAGAAATGGAATCTAAAATTAGATGAATATGATTTAAAGTTTGATTGGTAGCTTATTAAAATTTAATAATTAGTTATCCCTTAAAAAAAGGAGTATCCCACAATCTGTGTAGTAATAAATCAGGGTGTTAAAAGTCCGGACTTTTAACACCCTGACTGTTTTTTATTTTATAAATTTAATCACATCTTGATTTTATCAAGGCTTTCAAATATATTTTCACGGTAAGATTTAAATCTTTTCCATCATCAATTATATCTTCAACAATTTTTACAAATTTGCAACTGAACAAAATGTATAATTATTTAATTTTAAAATAAAAATCTAATATCACGTGAGTTCGATGTAAGAAACACACTAAATTATTTGCATAAAAGCAAGGCTTTG
>CAZXTX010000243.1:0-4783 GCA_964643695.1 uncultured Mariniphaga sp.
TTTTTACAAGCATTAAACAATGACGGAAAAGTTGCATTTATAACTTGAATCCACCGTTAAAATAATTAGCACGAATAGTTTTCTCCGAAACAAAACTGTTGCGAAGTATATTATTGTCTGGCAAAGTTGTAATCCATTGGGCATCTATCACATTGCTCTTCCTGCCAGGCATCTATTTGAAAAATACGGATTAACCAAGCAGAATACAAACTCTTATCCTAATACTCGCCAAACAGGCATCCAATAGATACTGGTACTTTACATAGCTACTTTGGTTGCCTATTAGCTACTCGCCAATGAAACAACTCTTGTAATCCCAAAGTTGTTATGTCAAATTCTTCTACTTCATTTTGATATTTTACTTTTGTTACACAAGCAAAAATTATATCTTTGTGTACGTTCAATCCGGCTACTTTTTCATATTGTTGAATGTTTTTTACATATATCAGCAAAAAAATATCACGCAAGAGCGCTTCGTGAACCGGGTTGTATTTTTAATTCTGTTTATAAATAACGGAATCTTTTTTTATACTTTTGTATGTTAGAATCATGTTATGACATTTGCTTTTTCAACTTATACACTTTATGAGACAGCACCATAACCATAATTGATGACAAAAAAAGTTAAAGTAAACCAAACCGATAAAAATTAAAAATTACACTTCCTACAAAGAAACCTTGCAAATTTGCATACGGATTAAAAAAAAATGAAATAATATATTATAAATCTGGATTACTTTTCAAATATCTACTGACAATTAATGGATTACACATGTAATATATGACTCGGTTTGATTTAAAAACATTTACAATGAAATATTATTTTTTATTTATCTTGATTGCTGCAAATAGTTTCTTTTCTACATCCATGGCGCAAAATTCTTTGCCACCGGGATATCCGGATCGTTCACCAAATTTAGATGTATTACCCGGATTCAAGACTCCCCCTCCCGGCTATGGGGAAGTACCTTTTTGGTGGTGGACCGGAGAAGATTTAAATGTTGATCGTATGATTTGGCAAGTTCGTGAATTACACAAAAAAGGGATTAGTGGTGTACAAGTTAACTACTCCCATTTTGATACACCCGGATGGCTGAGTGACCAGGAAACCCCCAACATGTTTACAGATGAATGGTGGGATGTGTATTCTAAGATATCTGAAGAATGTACCAGATTAAATATGGGAATAGGTATGAGTACCTATACAATTGATTGGCCACAGGGTGCACCGAATCTTTTCTATCAATTGTTTTATCGTAAACCGGAACTAAACGCGTATGAAATTAGGCAAGGCGTGAGTAAACGAGTAAAAAACAAGAAAAAGGTATCCTTGTCATTGACCGTGGATCCGGTCGATTTTGTTGCGAGTAAGTGGGCTGACGCGAAGGATGAGTCCAAAGTAATTCCCCGCCTTGTTGCCGTATGGGCATATCCTGTGCAAAATGGCAGGTTACAACGCGGGGGAATCGATCTTACCAAACATGTTGTGGCAAATGAACTGAAATGGACAGCCCCCAAAGGGGAGTGGGAGATTCGTGAATATCTGTCAGTCAGAAAGCCGGGTTCTATGAATCCATTGTTACCACATGCCGGCGAAACTATTATCAACAGTTATTATCAGCAGTTTCAAAATCATGCTCCCGGCCAATCATCAAAAGGACTAAACTATTTCTTCAATGATGAGCTGCATATTGGATTGGGTAAGTTTGCGTGGAGCATCGATTTTGCAAAGGAGTTTAGTAAACGTAAAGGATATAACCTTTTTGAAGTTTTGCCTGCCATGTGGGAAGATATCGGGGATATTACCCCTAAAGTTCGCATCGATTATGCCGATGTACGTATGGCCATGATGGAAGAACGCTATTTCAAACCCATATATGACTGGCACGCCTCACGCGGGATGATTTTTGCATGCGACCCCGGTAGCCGAGGACTTGACCCCCACGAATTTGGAGACTATTTCCGGGCAATACGTTGGTACAGCGCCCCGGGACATGATACGCCCGGTGGAAAAGCCGACCTGATAAAAGGTAAGGTATCATCATCGATCGCCAATCTTTATCAGCGACCACGCGTATGGCTGGAGGGCTATCATAGCCTTGGTTGGGGAGCGACACCGGAATTGCTTATGTTTGCTACCCGCGAAAATTATCTCTATGGTTGCAACCTGCTCAACCTTCACGGACTTTATTATACCACTTATGGCTCATACTGGGAATGGGCACCCCCGTGTTATCACTTTCGCATGCCATATTGGAACCATATGGATGTATTCCTCAGATACTTCGATCGTTTATCCTACCTGATGAGTCAGGGATATCAGGTGTGCGACGTTGCCGTAATTTATCCGGTTACCCCATACGAAGCCGAACTTGGAGGAGATGAGGCACGTGACACCGCTTTTGAATTAGGACGCAATCTGATGGCGGCAGGCATCAATTTTGAATTTATCGACCATGAATCACTCGCACATGCCGTAGTTGAGGACGGACAATTGAAAGTGAAATATGCAGGTGCCTCATATAAAGCATTAGTGTTTCCCAATATGAATGCTGTACGTTGGCAAAGCATCGAAAAAGCAGCAGAATTTGCACAAGCAGGTGGAAATGTATATGTCATTGGTGCTATGCCGTCAGTTACAGATCGAATCGGGGCAAATGACATAGAACTGAACAAACTCAATAACATCGCTTTTGCTCCCTCACGCCGTTACGCGAACACTACTCAAACAGTTGAAGCAATAAAAAACGCGTTCGTACAGGATGTTAAAGGTATTAACCAAACAGTTCGCGCACTACATCGTAAAGCGGGATACCGTGACATATATTTGGTGATGGACTCCGAACCTGGTACGGTGGTCGAATTTAGAGCAAAAGGTGCTGTTGAGCTTTGGGACCCGTGGACGGGAGCTACATCTCCCCTTCGGGTAACGGGAGAAACCGTTACCGGAACGCTGGTTGAACTTCCGCTGAAAGCTTATGAGGCTAATATTGTGGTATTTGATCCCAAAAAGCAACATGCGAATCCGCAGAACGATAGGGAAAAAGTTCTTCATGAATTGATTCTGCCTGACGAATGGAATGTGAGTTTTATTCCCACAATGGACAATACGTATGGCGATTTTCGTTTGCCGGTAACAGAAGACAATAAGATCATCGGTGTTGAGGCACGTCGTTTTACATGGATGCCCGAAAATAAAGAGATTGCGAAAAATGCAATGCTACCAACAACAGACGATAATCAATGGCAACAAAAACTAAACGATTTCGGAACACAATTCTACTTGCTGGGTCCGATACCGCAAAATGTGAATATCAATAGCCTTGAGATAGAGCTATCTCAGCTTAAATCGGTTAATCCGTCCGAGCCCATAATTGTTGAAGGAAAAACGTATAATTGGCAACCTTATGATTTCTCATGGCGATGGGGTAAAGAAGGCGATCCGGGACACCAGGGATACCATGGATTGAAACGAACCGTTACAGATGACTTTCTCTGTATCGGAAAAATGCAAACCGCACTCAACGAAACCCGATATGTAAACGAGATTGAAGGTGGTCGTTATTTTATCTGGAGCAACATAATCATTCATCAGGATGTCACCGCGGACATCCTTTATAGTAAAGAACCACCCCTGAATAAAAGTCATACTTCGCCTGTACTTACCCCGGCAGTTCTTTATCTTAACGGGAAAGAAGTGAAACAAATGACCGACATAAATCTTGCAAAGGGATCCATCCCTTTGTTGGTACGTTACGATCATGCCGGCCGTGGACACCTTGTATTCAGAGATAAAAGCGTGCAGATTCCAGCTGAAAAGCAGCATTTATCAATGCGTTGGGCAAATGATAGTGGTGTTATCCCGTTCGATGTTACTGTAGGAGAAAAGCCAGCAGAGTGGTTCCGTTTCATAACCGCACCGGGAACATCGGCAATAAAAATTACCGCCAGAGGAGAAGTAGAAGCGTGGATAGATGGCAAACCAATGAAAGAAGAGGATAATAATAGATTTTCCATATCAAAACCTTTTACGAAACTCACAACGATAGCGTTACGTATAACTCCGGCCTCAGCAGGAATAACCGGTGGAAGTTTAATTCCGGAACCGATTGTTGTTGAAACAACCGATAACGGGATGATGCCATTGGGAGACTGGTCCACTTACGGCATATTGAATAACTATTCCGGAGGAGTACTTTACAAAACAAGTACCCATCTTGAAGACATAAACCACAAAACAATTATCGATCTCGGCAAAGTGGCCGGTACGGCTGAAATAATCGTAAACGGACAGAAAGCCGGCATTCGGGTGGCTCCTCCTTGGAAACAGGATATTACGAAATATGTAAAGAAGGGTGATAATAAAATAGAGATACTGGTATTTAACTCTCTGGCGAATCATTACCAAACCTTACCATCCAACTATCGTGGCAATCCTAGCTCAGGATTAATAGGACCTGTGAAAGTGTTGACAATGGTTAACAATTTCTGATGTGAAAAGCAAGCTGGCATCTTTTATCGAATTTTAATTGTTTTGTTTTCACATTCCTGTGTTCTTTCTTTTTAATTGGAAACGAACAAATTACTCCGGCAATGCATTTTAGAGTAAGTGATAACTGACAAATAATTAGTCGTCTTACAAATAGTCCAAACTGTTTTGTAAATTTACAATCGTTAATGCCGATAATTAAAATATTTTCTTCAAAAAATATTTTATAACAGAAAAGACCTGTTTTTAACAAGCCTTTTCCTTTTTTAAAACTATTATAAAAATATTTTACCA
>CAZXTX010000244.1:0-2090 GCA_964643695.1 uncultured Mariniphaga sp.
TATGTGATTTTCGATAAGCACGAAGGCAAAGCGGAAGTGGATGTGGTGCAGGATGCACAGAAAGTGCTGAAAGATAAAATTGCTTCGGGAGAAATTGAACTGCCGCACGGCGTTTCTTACGCTTTTGCCGGAAACTACGAACAGCAGGCACACGCCACCAAACGACTGCTGATTGTAATACCGATTAGTTTGATTGCAATTTTACTGATTCTCTTTTTCCAGTTTAAAACAATAACAGCATCACTGATTCATTTCTCGGGGGTTTTCGTGGCGTTTGCCGGCGGATTTATTTTCCTGTGGCTCTATGGTGAACCCTGGTTCCTTGATTTTTCAATTGCAGGCGCCAATCTGCGGGATGTCTTCCAGATGCACCCGATTAATCTGAGTATTGCGGTCTGGGTAGGTTTTATCGCCCTTTTCGGTATCGCTACCGATGATGGTGTGCTGATGGGGACTTATATTCATGACACATTTATTGAACGAGATCCACAGACCGAAGATGAAATTCGAGAGGCAGTGGTTTACGCCGGATTGAAACGGGTACGCCCGGCGGTGATGACCACGGCAACCACACTTATTGCGCTACTGCCTGTACTGACTTCCACCGGAAAAGGTGCCGACATCATGATTCCGATGGCGATTCCTACCTTTGGCGGGATGTTTATCCAATCGATGACCATGTTTGTGGTGCCGGTAATGCAGTGCATGTGGCGCGAAAATGCAATTAAGAAAGAAGAGAGAAAAATGCTAAAAATGGAGGGGAATAAAGATGAAAAATAACAGAATATTCTTGGTCCTGATAATTTTGCTGTCGGCGCTTATCAATAGTAACTTTGCAAACGCACAAAATGATTCGCTGCGACACTATCTCGAAGTGGCGGCTAAAAACAATCCTGGCGTCAAAGTGGAGTATAACGCTTACCAGGCGAGTTTGCAAAAAATCCCGCAGGCAGGCGCCATTCCCGATATGCAGCTGGATATGGGTTTTTATACCCCATCGATGGATATTATTGATGGTCGTCAGCTGGCTGATTTCACGTTGATGCAGATGTTCCCGTGGTTCGGAACCCGCAAAGCGGCTCAGAATGAGGCGGAACATCTGTCGAATGCAGCTTTTGAAAAGTTCCGGGAGTCACTGGATAATCTCTATTTAGATGTTTACACCAAATGGTTTTTGATGGGCAGTTTACAGCAAAAGCTAAAAAATATCGAAAGTAACATTGGATTCCTGAAACAAATTGAGTCACTGGCGGTGCGAAAAGCAAATATTTCGGGAATGTCGGAGGCATTGCGCATTCAGATGGAACTTGCAGAACTTGAAAATGATATGGAGAGTATTCAGTCTGAAATCAGGGCAGAGACGGTACAGTTTAACAAGCTGCTAAATCGTTCGGCAGAGAGTAAAGTTCATTTGCCCGATTCGTTAGAGCAGGTTCCGTTCGAGCTGAATGTCAGGCAGGTAATGGAAAATATCGGCAGTCAAAATCCTGCTCTTGCAATGATTAATCAGGAGATGCTGGCTGTTGAGGCAAAATCGGAAACCGACAAAAAAATGAGTTATCCGGTAATTGGACTGGGATTACAGTATTCTCTCATCGGTAAACGGACGAATGCGGTAATACCTGCCACACCAATGAACGGAATGGATATGATTATGCCGATGGTTTCAGCAACAATACCATTATTCAGAAATAAATACAAGGCTCAGCTGAAAGAAAACGAATATAATCTTCAGGCAAACCGCGAAAGGTATGATGAGATGTACAATGCTTTTGAAGCTGAACTATTCAAAATAAAGCACAACCTTGAAGATGCTTCCAGAAAAATCGACCTGTACGACAGGCAGACCAATCTGGCACTCAGTGCAGGCAGACTTATTATTCAGGAGTATTCAACAGGCAAAAGCGATCTTGCATCGGCTATTCAGGTTCTGCGGCAGCTTTCGGATTTTCAGTTGAAAAAAACTGAGGCTACAGCCGAATACAATAGTCTGGCAGCAGCAGTTAACAGGCTGATTTCATTTTCAAACAGTAATTTTTAACAACAAACAATTAATTTGACATGAAGAATAATTGGAAAAATATATTCAA
>CAZXTX010000244.1:2190-4781 GCA_964643695.1 uncultured Mariniphaga sp.
TTTTAACAACAAACAATTAATTTGACATGAAGAATAATTGGAAAAATATATTCAAGAATCGTCCGGTAATAACTTACGGTCTGATTTTTATTGCAGGCCTCGTTCTGGGCAGAATATTTTTTGGCGGTTTCACGGGCGATACACATGCGCATAATCACGACCATGAACATGAGGCAGAAAATCAAATCTGGACCTGTTCCATGCACCCGCAAATTCGTCAGGACAAACCCGGAAAATGTCCGTTGTGTGCGATGGACTTAACTCCGCTCGTTACTTCGGGCAGCGATGGTGAAGCAGTTCATCCTGATGCAATTCAGATTACCAGAGAGGCAATTGCACTTGCAAACATACAGACCACAACAACTGAACTTCAGAGTCCGGTAAAGAAAATCCGGCTTTATGGTACGGTTGAGGTTGACGAGCGTTTGTCGCAGTCGCAAACTTCACATGCAGCCGGCAGAATTGAAGAGCTGTTTGTGAATTTTACGGGCGAAAGCATAAGCCGCGGGCAAACCATTGCAACAGTCTATTCGCCCGACCTGCTCAATGCACAGCAGGAGCTGCTGGAAGCGGTGAAATACAAGGATGTTCAGCCGGCATTATATAACGCCGTAAAGGAAAAACTGCACCTGTTCAAGGTTACCGATGAACAGATTGCACAAATTGAAGAGTCGGGTAAAGTAAATCCGGTGGTTGAAATAAAGGCAACCACCAGTGGAATTGTTTCGGCAAAACTTGTTAATCAGGGCGATTATGTTTCGCAGGGCGCTGTTTTGTATAATGTTACCAATCTGTCGCGCGTTTGGGTGATGCTTGAAGCTTACGAACAGGATCTGCCGTTTATCAGAACCGGTGAAAATATTGAATTTTCACTGCAGGCCGTTCCTGATAAAATATTCTCCGGAAGGGTATCTTTTATTGATCCGTTTTTAAACAGTACAACCCGTACAGCAAAAATCAGGATTGAAACTGCCAATCAGAATATGCAGCTAAAACCGGGAATGTATGCTGAGGCAGTGGTTGAAGCACGTATGAAGAACTATGAAAACGGAATTGTAGTGCCAAAATCGGCAGTGCTGTGGACGGGTAAACGTTCAATTGTTTATGTGAAACAACCGGATACCGAAATTCCGGCATTCATGCTTCGCGAAATTGAACTCGGACCTTCGCTGGATGGTGCTTATGTAGTACTTTCAGGACTGGAGGAAGGAGATGAGGTGGTAACAAACGGAGCCTTTACAATTGATGCAACTGCACAGCTCGAAGGCAGGAGAAGTATGATGAATATGGATGAAGATGAACACGGACATCACGGCCATGAGCATTACGGTGAACATGCCATGCTGAGTGTGAGCGGAGCATGCGGAATGTGCAAGGAGACCATTGAAGCTGCTGCAAAAAGTGTAAAAGGTGTTTCACTGGCCGACTGGGATATGGAAAAGAAGGAACTTCACCTTCATTTTGATTCTGAAATAACTGATGTGAAAGCCGTCAGCAGGGCAATTGCAGGTTCAGGTTATGATACCGAATTTGACAAAGCGGATGATGATATTTACGAATCCCTTCACGTCTGTTGTAAATATAGGGATTTATAATTGTTGACCGATAAATTTATTTTTAATATAACTTTTGCAGAGGTAACGGTTTTTCCGTGCTTCTGCAGAATTTTTTTATATATTTTGCTGAGTGCTACCGGTTTTGTGAAAAATAGCGGTAAACTTCTTCGTAACTTTTTGCCTCCATCAGGTCTGCCCGCATTTTTGCCGCACCTGCAAAACTGTTCAGGTAAATTTTGTAGAACCGTTTCAGGATGTTGAAGTTTTTTATGCCGCCCCAGGTTTTTTCAAACAGACGGGTGTGTTCCAGGAGTTTGTCAATTCGTTCATCCATTGTAATTTCAATCTTTTCGGGACTGAAAAACCACGGATTCTGAAAAATTCCACGTCCAATCATCACACCGTCGGCACCGGTTTTCTCAGTTTTTTTTATACCATCAGTATAAGATAGAATATCACCGTTCCCGATTAGCGGGACTGACGGATTTATGTTGTTTTTCACATTAACGGCCTTTGCAATCTGTTCCCAGTCGGCATCAGCGTCGCTTTGCATCCGCTGGGTGCGGGCATGCAAAATAACGGCAGCCGGTCCGGCTTCCAATAGTCGGGAAATCCACTCTTCGGTCTGATGCTGTTTAATACCTGTCCGGGTTTTTATGCTTACCGGCAAATTTGTTCCTTCTTTGGTTGCGTGAATTATTTCTTTGGCAAGCTCCGGTTCGCCAATCAACGCACTGCATGAACCTGTTTTTATCACTTTTTTAACAGGGCAGCCCATATTTATGTCAATACCGTCAAACCGGTAATTATCAGTAATGTATCCGGCAATTTTGTTGTATATCTCAGGGTTTTTTCCCCAAATCTGAGCAATCAGCTTAATGTTCATCTCTTTCAGCAGTTTCTGTTCCGATTTGTTAACAATCAGCCGTTCCGAAACCCGTTCACGCCCCTTGGGGTGATTCATTCCCTCCACTGACGTAAATTCGGTAAAAACAACATGCAACCTGTCAGCCGATGACATTCCCATCACTATTT
>CAZXTX010000245.1:0-4764 GCA_964643695.1 uncultured Mariniphaga sp.
TCTGCAAAGTCAAGCAGCCGGTCAAAGCCCTTTACACCGCTTCCGGCAGTTGTAATTGTGGGCGACTGAGAAATAGTGTTAACCCGTACTTTGCGTTCTTTGCCGTAAATATGGCCAAAACTTCTGGCTATTGATTCCAGAAGAGCTTTGGCATCTGCCATGTCGTTGTAACCGTAAAAAGTGCGTTGTGCTGCTACATACGACAGTGCCACAACTGAACCCCATTCGTTTATTGCGTCAAGCTTGCGGGCTGTTTGTAAAACCTTGTGAAATGAAATTGCCGAAACATCGAGTGTCTTGTCTAAGTAGTTGTAATCCAGATCATAGTAAAAGCGACGCTTCCTGACGTTGGGCGACATACCTATTGAGTGAAGGATAAAATCGATTTTGCCGTCAAAATATTTCATTGTTTCAACAAACAGGTTGTTGATGTCATCAACATTTGTGGCATCGGCAGCTATGGCAATTGTGTCAAGTTCTTCTGCAAGATTTTGTGTTTCACCCATGCGCATGGCAACCGGTGTATTGGTTAAAACTACTTTTGCACCTTCTTCGTGAGCACGCCTTGCAACTTTCCAGGCTATTGAATCAGGATTTAAGGCACCAAAAATAATTCCCTTTTTTCCTTTTAATAAATTATAAGCCATACATTCATTTTTTAATATGTTATGAGATGCAAAAATAATTCAGTTTAAATACTATGAAGAAATAAAAGACATTTTTGGCTTAATATGACCCCTTTTTTATCATATATTTCAAATATTGTTCTGTTAGAGTCGAAAAATTAAATGTTATTTTTGTCTGAACATATTTTGATAAACTTTTGTTATTATGCGAAACAGTTTAAATTTGTTCTGACAAAATCGGCAAAGTAGATGAATTCACAATCAAAAAATATTAATTTGAATTTCCTTGGAACGCCCGTTTCGGGAAGTGAATTCATGTTGCCGTCTGTTTCTATGTGCATGCGATAGCCTTCTTGCGGTGGTTTCTCCATTGACAGAAGGCTGATATGTATAGCGTTGAAAATCACAAATTAATTTATTTTTTTATTTAATAATATGTCGGATAAAGTTATTCGATTGAGTGGCAGTCAGGCAGAAAATGCTGCTTCAATTCAAAATTTGGTAAAATATATAAAGCGCGGTAACAGCAGAACATTTATTGTAGTTTCATCAGTACCGGAGTTACAGAATTATATTTCGGAATCTGTTGAGAATGTTTTCAGGGCTTTTGACAATTCTGTTGCTGACAGGCTCAATTCTGTTTACAGCTGCTTAACCGGCAACACTCCTCCCGAATCATACAAGATTCTTACAGAGCATGTTTCCGGAATTTTGAAAGGAATCAGCCTTATAGGGGATTACTCGGATGCACTCAAAGACCAGATTCTAAGTTTTGGCGAAAAACTGACGGCTGAAATTTATAGTGTAATACTTAAAGAACATGGCCTTGAAACAGAAATTTTATGGCCGGAACAATTTGATTTGAGAGTTACATCAGACTTTGGCAATGCAACATTTATTTCACTTGCCAAAGAGAAAATCAGTAATCTTTCAGGAAAAAACTTTCTGATTCCCGGTTCATACGGGATTACCGAAGACGATAAAACCGGAAGGGCAGGCAGAACCGCAGCCGATTATACCGCAGCTTTTTTAACACAAAGGCTGAATGTACCAAGGCTTGAGCTTTGGGGGCTCAGGCATGAGTTCCGGCGGGCTGATCCGTCAGTTGTTGCAGGTTCACCAGTTATTGAAAGGCTCACATATTCCGAGGCGAGCGAATTAGCTTATTTTGAGCATTATTCATTTCATCCGCGAACTGTTGAGCCTCTTGAGGCTGAACACATCCCGGCTTATATTGTTAATACGGAATCAGATGAGGGAAATGTGGATACTGTTATAAATACCGAAACGTTTGTGGAGCCTCAGATAGTAAAAAGTGTGGCATGTACCGATGATATCTCTTTGCTTCGCCTGAACGGGCCGGGTGTGGGATTAAAACCCGGTATTCTTGCAAAGGTAACATCCCGTCTCAACAGCGAACGAATAAATATTAAATCGGTGATTACATCACAGATTTCCATTAATATCATTTTAGAGAAAAAAACATCCGGTAAGGCACTTGAACTGATTCGCGGACTTGGATTCTCTTCTGTGAGGGATGTGTCGGCTATTGAAGATGTTTCGCTTGTGGCTGTTATCGGTCACGGAATGCAGCAAAGTTACGGTGTTTCTGCCAAAATTTTCAGTGCCGTTGCCCGGCATAAAATTAATGTTGTGCTGAGTGGTTCGGGAGCATCCGACCTCGTCAGCTATTTGATTGTTAAATCTACAGATAAAGATAAAAGTGTACGAGAAATTTATAAAGCATTTTTTTAACCCAAAATAATTAATGAAATGACAACTAAAAGTTTAAAATTCGAAACCCTGCAGGTACATGCAGGCCACCAGCCGGACCAGACAACAAATTCACGGGCCGTGCCAATTTACCAAACATCAGCTTATGTTTTCAATAATGCGGAACATGCCGCCAATCTTTTTGCATTAAAGGAGTTCGGAAATATATACACCCGTATTATGAATCCTACAACTGATGTGTTTGAACAACGAATTGCAGCTCTTGAAGGCGGTGTTGCCGCACTTGCGGTATCTTCGGGGCATGCTGCACAGTTTTTAACATTTAATACTCTTCTGGAAGAAGGCGATAACTTTGTGAGTTCGCCATATTTGTACGGAGGTTCCTATAATCAGTTCAGTGTCTCATTTAAAAGACTTGGTATTGAAGTAAGGTTTGCAGAGCATTTAACTTCCGAAGCATTTGAAAAACTGATTGACGAGAAAACCAAGGCAATCTATTTTGAAACAATCGGTAATCCGGGTTATGTAATTCCCGATTTTGAAGCTTTTGGCAAACTTGCCAAAAAATATGACATTCCGCTGGTGGTTGATAATACATTTGCAGCCGGTGGTTATCTGTTCAGGCCTATTGATTATGGTGCAAACATTGTTGTTGAGTCGGCCACAAAATGGATTTGCGGCCACGGAACCAGCATTGGCGGTGTGATTGTTGATGCCGGAAATTATAACTGGGGTAACGGAAAGTTCCCGGGGTTCACTGAACCATCCGAAGGTTATCATGGCCTTAGGTTTTGGGATGCATTTAATTTTGACAGCCCGTTCGGAAATATTGGCTTTATTATAAAAGCAAGGGTTGAAGGCCTGCGCGATTTCGGCCCGGCGATTAGCCCGTTTAATTCTTTCCTGCTCTTGCAGGGACTTGAAACTCTTTCACTTCGCATGGAAAGACATGTGGAAAATACGGTTGAACTGGCAAAATGGCTTGAGCAGCATCCAAAAGTTGAAAGTGTAAATTATCCCGGCCTGGAAGGTAATCCATCATATGAAAATGTGGTGAAATATTTCAAAAAGGGAGCGGGAAGCATGTTGAATTTTAATGTGAAAGGTGGTAAGGAAGCTGCAAACAAGGTGGTTAACAGCCTGAATCTGGTAAGCCATCTTGCCAATGTGGGCGATACCAGAACACTGATTATTCAGCCTGCTGCAACTACACATCAGCAACTTTCTGATGAGGCACAGCATGCTGCGGGAGTGGAACCTTCACAGTTGCGTGTTAGTGTGGGAATTGAACATATTGACGATATAATTGCTGATTTTGAACAGGCACTTGAAAAAAGCTCCTGATTTGTAACAGAGTAGTGGGAAGGCCGGAAATGGTTTTCCCACTATATAATTTTTTAAAAAATAAAACAGAAAAAATGCCAGTTAATGTTCCGGACAGGCTTCCTGCAATTGAAGCACTGAAGAAAGAAAATATTTTTGTAATGGACGAGTCGCGTGCCAAAAGTCAGGATATCAGGCCTCTCAAAATTGTCATACTGAATCTGATGCCCCTGAAAATAATGACAGAAACCGACCTGCTTCGTCTGCTTTCAAATTCTCCGCTGCAAATTGAAATTGAGCTGATGAAAATAAAGGGGCATAAATCAAAAAATACCCCAAGCGAGCATATGAGGCAGTTCTATAAAAATTATGATGAACTGAAAGGTAAAAAATATGACGGTATGATTGTTACAGGTGCTCCGGTTGAAATGCTACCCTTTGAAGATGTGACATACTGGAACGAACTTACGGAAATTTTTGAGTGGGCACGCCATAATGTGTTTTCAACAATTTTTATCTGCTGGGCGGCACAGGCCGGATTGTATCATTTTTACAACATTCCCAAATATGATTTGCCTCAAAAAATGTTCGGGGTTTTTAAACATACGCACGTTAATTCTCATTTGCCGATTTTTAGAGGATTTGATGATTTGTTTTTTATGCCTCATTCCCGTCATACCGAAATAAGGGAAGAGGATGTGGAAAAAAATAAAGAATTGCAGATAATTGCCCGGTCAGATGTAGCCGGCGTTGCTGTTGTTCAGGCAAACGGCGGACGACAGCTTTTTATTACCGGACATTCAGAATACTCCCGGATGACACTTGATACAGAGTATAAACGCGATTTGGCAAAAAACCTTCCGATTGACGTGCCGGTTAACTATTATCCTGAAAATGATCCTTCAAAAACGCCTCAAATGAGATGGAGCTCTGCTGCAAACATGTTTTTCTCAAACTGGCTGAACTATTATGTATATCAGGAAACGCCATACAATATTGAAGAAATCGGTTACCGTGATTTTAATTTTTCCGGTTAAAACAGTAATTTTGGATTTTATCAGTTAAAATTGTTTGCTATGAA
>CAZXTX010000246.1:0-4716 GCA_964643695.1 uncultured Mariniphaga sp.
AAGTCGGATCTGAAACGGTGATAAATCGATTCTTTTGAACAGCTTGCCATAAAATCAAACCACATTGGTTCGTCTTCCGGCTTAATCGGACGAAGAACAATCGGTGTTCCGTCTTTCAGGTTCGACAGCTTTACGAGACTTTCAGGATAAGGCTTTAAAATCAGGTGTGAATATTCTTTAACCGGATTTGCAAGCACCTCCTGATCAACCACAATACGTGCATCAAGAGCGATTACATCTTGTGAAGTGACCAGTAGCGGATTAATATCCAGTTCCATAATTTCAGGATAATCGGCTGCCAGATATGACATTCTTATCAGAACTTCAATCAGTTTTTCAATGTTTTTACGAGGTGCGCCACGCCATCCTTCAAGCAGCGGATAGATTGTCAGCGACTCCAGCATTTGCCTTGCCAGACGTTCGTTCAGCGGCGGAAACTCAAGTCGCTTGTCTTTAAACAGTTCTGCCTGGGTGCCGCCCATTCCGACAAGCATAACAGTTCCGAACTGTTCATCCTTTTTGATACCCACTATCAGTTCAACGGCATCTTTTATATCAACCATCTTTTGTACGGTAACCCCTTCAATACGTGCATCGGGACGTTTTTCGGCAGCGGTTTTCACCATGTTGCGGAATGTCGCCCTCACCATTTCGTCATCTTTTATGTTTAGTGCAACTCCGCCCACATCCGATTTATGGGTAATATCGGGTGAATATATTTTCAGAACCACCGGATAGCCCTTTTCGTGTGCAACGGCAACAGCTTCATCTTCAGTTGCTGCCGGAGTGGGGTGCGTGGTGTCGATACCATAGTCGTTAACCAGCATTTTTGAATCGTCTTCATTCAAAATTTTGGCTTTAGGCAGAACATCCCTCAGATATTTTTCCCTGAGTTCATTTCTGTCATATTCAAAAGAGACCGGTACCTCCTTGGGAGTTTCAAACAGCATTTCAAGGTTTTGCGCATAATCGGAGAGAGTCATAAATGCTCTGATTGCCTGTTCAGGAGTCGGATAGTTTGAAATTCCGGCATCGTTAAAAATCTGAATTCCGTCACGCATACTTGCACCTCCCAGCCAGCCGGCCATAATGGTTTTGGTTGTGTTTACTGACATTTTTGCTATGGCTTCCGCTGTTTCGGTTGGCGATGTCATTGCCTGCGGTGTAAGCAGAACAAGTACGGCATCCACATTTTCATCTTCCAATACTATTTCGGTTGATTTTGCAAATCTTTCGGGAGTTGCATCTCCCAGAACGTCAACCGGGTTTCCGCGCGACCAGAACGGAGGCAGGTAGTCATTTAATTTTTGCATGGTGCTGTCAGAAAGCTTGACAAGTTTTCCGCCCAAGGATATAAGTGAGTCGGTTGCCATTACACCCGGGCCTCCGGCATTGGTTACAATTGCCAGGCGGTTGCCTTTCGGAATACGCTTCCGCCCGACAAGGTCGGTAAAGTCAAATATGTTTCCGAAATCATAAACCCGTGCCAGTCCGGCTCTTCTGAAAAGGGCATCATATATTGAGTCTTCGGAGGCAAGTGCGCCGGTATGTGAAGCAGCTGCAGCAGCCGATTCGGGGAAGCGTCCCGATTTGTAAACGATAATTGGCTTTTTGCGTGAGAATGCACGGGCTGCCGACATAAATGCCTGTCCTTTGGCAAGGGATTCAACATAGAGAACAATTGATTTTGTATTTGGATCGTCACCAAAATAGTCTATTAAATCGCCAAATCCCACATCCATTGAGTTACCAATGGAAACAAAATATGAAAAACCGATTTTGGACTCTTCTGCCCAGTCTAAAACCGAGGTGCAGAGTGCGCCCGATTGTGAAATAAATGCAACATGGCCTTTGGCGGGCATGCCGTTGGCAAAACTTACGTTCATATTAAAACCCGGAACAAGTATTCCGAGACAGTTTGGCCCTATAATCCGCATGTCAGGAAATTTGTTCTTTTCCTCCATAACCTGATCCTCAAGCTTTCTGCCTTCCGGACCGGCTTCCTTAAAACCGGCAGAAATTATGATTATTCCGTTTATACCTGCTTCGCCGCATTCGCGAACAAGCTGCGGAACTATTTTGGCATTGGTCATAATTACTGCCAGATCGGGAGTTTTCGGCAAACTTTTTACATTTGGATAGCATGGAATTCCAAAAACGGCTTCCCGCTTTGGATTTACAGGATAGACCACACCGTTGTACCCGCCGCTTACCAGATTTCTGAGAGTGATTCCGCCAACACTGTCAGGATTGTTTGAAACGCCGAGTAAAGCAATTCGCTGAGGCTTAAAAATACTGTCTAATTTTTTTGGCATCGATAATTTATTTATTAAAAGTTCAACTAATTTTTTTAACCGTTAAAGTACATTGTTTTTCCATAAAGATCATAAAAATAAATAAGGTTTTAAAACATAAATAATAACTTATTGTATTCTATGCAGTTATAAAAATGCCTTTGGTTAAGGCTCTTTTCGAATGTGGCAAAATACAAATTTTATGATTATATGTTTATAAACAATCCTGTAATGACCTGTTTCACAACATTAATTTAGAATTAATATGGAGAATGTTCAAAAATCACAACCGGCAGGAACAATTTTCTTTTTTCAGCACAAAAAAAAGACATTCTTTTTTAAAAATGTCTTTCTGAAAATGTTCTGAATAAAATTTTATCTTTTTACTTCAACCTTGGCACCGGTAATAATTTCGTCAACAATTCCGGGGTCAAGCAGAGTGGAGGTGTCTCCGAGGTTTGTGGCATCACCTTCACCAATTTTTCGTAATATTCTTCTCATAATTTTACCTGATCTGGTTTTTGGGAGGCCTGAAACAATCTGAATTTTATCGGGTCTTGCAATCGGCCCGATAAATTTGTTTACAGTTTCCTTTATTTCATCTTCAATAGCCTCCAGTTCCCTGTTTGTAAGCTCTTCACAAATAACATATGCATAAATTCCCGAACCTTTTATGTTGTGCGGATAGCCCACCACCGCCGATTCCACAACTTTCGGGTGTTGGTTGATAGCATCTTCAATCTCAGCTGTTCCGATACGGTGTCCCGAAACATTTATCACGTCATCAATTCTGCCGATTATTCTGTAGTAACCTTCTTCATCGCGTTTGGCACCGTCGCCGGTCATGTAAAGCCCTTTGTAGCTTGAAAAATAGGTAGTGTAGCAGCGTTCGTGGTCGCCATAAAGTGTTCGTAGCATTCCCGGCCATGGAAATTTCATGCAGAGAATTCCTTCCACTCCATTGCCTTTCAGTTCATTTCCTTCGGGGTCAACTATTACCGGCTGAACTCCCGGGAGCGGAAGTGTTGCAAACGATGGTTTTGTGGGAGTTATTCCTGCAAGCGGTGAAATTAAAATTCCGCCGTTTTCGGTTTGCCACCATGTGTCAACAATAGGCCTTTTTCCTTTACCCACCACATCGTGATACCATCGCCAGGCTTCTTCATTGATAGGTTCACCCACCGACCCCAAAACCTTTAGTGAGCTGAGATCATGACTGTTTACCCATTCATCCCCCTGTGCTATCAGTGCGCGGATTGCTGTTGGTGCGGTATAAAACTGGTTAACTTTATATTTGTCCACCACATCCCAGAATCTTCCTGCATCGGGCCATGTGGGAATTCCTTCAAACATTACGGTTGTTGCACCGGCAAGCATCGGCCCGTAAACAATGTACGAGTGGCCTGTTATCCAGCCTATGTCGGCAGTGCACCAGTAAATGTCACCGTCACTGTACTGAAATACATTTTTGAAAGTATATTCGGTGTAAATCATATATCCTGCGGTGGTGTGAACCACACCTTTGGGTTTGCCGGTTGACCCCGATGTGTAAAGAATAAACAGAATATCTTCTGAATCCATAACTTCTGCTTTGTTTTCCGAATTTACCCCTTTTATTACATCATGCCACCAGATATCACGTTCTTCAACCCAGTTTACATCTTCACCGGTTCTTTGCAATACAATTGATTTTTCAACAGTGGGGCAGTTTTCAAGAGCCTCATCGGCAATAATTTTAAGGGGAATTGATTTTGTCCCGCGAAAACCGCCATCGGAGGTTATCAGCAGTTTCGATTTTCCGTCGTTTATCCTGCTTGCAAGTGCAGATGCCGAGAAACCGGCAAAAACTATTGAATGGATTGCCCCTATACGTGCACATGCTAACATTGCAATTACAAGTTCAGGAACCATGGGCAGATAAATTGAAACCGTATCGCCTTTTCTGATGCCAATGTTTTTTAATGCATTGGCAAACTGTTTTACTTTGTCAAAAAGTTCACCGTAAGTATATTGAATTGTAGCTTCTTCAGGATTGTTTGGCTCCCAGATAAGTGCCGTCTGGTCTTTGCGAAGGAACATGTTTCGTTCAAAAATATTTTCGGTAATGTTGAGTTTCCCGTTGATAAACCATTTTATATCGGGAGCACCCTTGCCTTCAAAGTTCCATTCCAAAACTTTATCCCACTTTTTTTGCCAGTAAAAGTTTTCGGCAATTCCGCTCCAAAAACCTTCAGGGTCGGCTACACTTTCGTTATACTTTTGAAAATACTCTGCAAGGTTTGAAATCTTTTGTGACATAGCTTAGCTTTTTAAAATGAATGACTATAAAATACTGCCGGTTTTCAGGCAGTGAAAATTCGTATTATTAACATTTTTGAATAACTTTTTGTTTCATCAAATGGTTGATTAAAACGTAATTGTT
>CAZXTX010000247.1:0-4715 GCA_964643695.1 uncultured Mariniphaga sp.
TTATTGAATTAAACAAGGAAGGAAAAACCATAATAATGGTTACTCACGATTTTGCTGCAATTGCCGGAATGCCGGCACGCACATTGGTTTGTGCAAACGGAATGGTATCCGATTCAGCTAAGGATAATATAATAATTGACTTTGAAAAACTGCTGGGGTTTTAAATCATAAAAAAATATCGAAAATCTCGTACAACACCTTTTTTTCATTTTCCCATGTCAGTTCCGCTGAAGCTTTTTTCAGATTTTCTTTCCATTTTTTTATGGAATCTTTGTTTGTCAGCATATTTTCAAAAATAATTGCCAGCTTTTCCGGTTCGAGTGTGTCAGTAACCTCACCCACACCGTACTTTTTCACCAATGCTGCCATTTCTGGCAAATTTGTAACCAATACAGGAACCTGCGCCTGAATATAATCAAACAACTTGTTGGGCAGAGAATATCTGTAACTCAGCCCCATATCCTCTTCCACGGAAATGCCGATGCCGGCCTTTGGTGTAATCCGGACAAGTTCATCAATTGGCAAACGTCCCAAAAACTTCACTTTCTCTGACAAGCCTTCTTTTTCAACAAGTATTTTCAGCTCGTTTCCGATATCACCGTCACCTGCAATTATCAGTTTTGCACCTTCCAGATACTTCATTGCCCGAATTGACTGTTCCAGTCCGCGCCCGATATTTAAAGCTCCCTGATACAGAATTATTTTTTCTGATTCCTCAGCTTCCTTGTCTTTTTCAACTGTGTAACCGGCTGAAAGCGGCACATTACGCACCACCTTAAAATCCACATCATACTTTTCCTGATAAATTCTTGCAATTGAATTGCAGACCGTATAGGCATATTTCAGATTCGGAACTGTTTGCTGTTCCAGCCATTCCCAGAATCTTTTCACTCTTTTTCTGCCAGCCAGTTCGGGCACTTCGGTAAAATATTCGTGGCTATCGTAAACCAGAGGTTTTCTTTTGAGTTTGGAAATCAGATAATTTGCAGCAAGAGTATCAAGGTCATTTGCCAGCAATACATCAAATCCGGAGAACATCAAAAAAAAGAAAAGCCGGATGTTATAGCAGGCATAGAACAAAAAGCCTTTGTTGAAAAGTAATTTAAACCGTCTGGTTTTGTAACTACGTGGCGCAAGCTGCATACTATGCGGTAATTTCCTGCCAACAAGCAGAACATCAAACCCCATTTCGGCAAGTGTCAGACAGGTTTTATGTACCCTGTTGTCAGCAACCAAATCGGTAGTAACCGATACAATTATCCTCTTTTTGCGTTTTTGTTCCAATTCAGATTAATATTTCAACTCATAAAAATCGTAAAAAAAACCAGGCAGGCATATTTTTATCGCATTATAAATTTAATAACGTAACATTAATCCTTCTTATTTGATGTAAAGTTGCAGGAACTGATGAAAACTGTTTATTTTGTTAATTGTTTTAATAGCATAATATATTAAAATTGGCACATTCTCACGAACATAATCACGGAGTTCCGCACGGAAAAGCCTTTGCCATCGGCATCGGACTGAACATTGTATTTGTTGCCGTAGAAGTTATTTTCGGTTTCATTGCAAATTCTTCGGCACTTCTTGCTGATGCCGGCCATAATGCCAGTGATGTGATTGGGCTTGTTTTTGCCTGGACTGCCGCATGGCTTGCCACAATAAAACCGCGCGGAAAATATACGTACGGCCTTCGCAAAACCACAATTCTGGTTTCAATTCTGAATGCAGTTCTGCTTTTTGGTGCAGTTGCGGCAATTGGATGGGATGCATTCGGTAAAATTCAAAATCCGCAGCCGGTTGGCGGAAAACAAGTTATGATTGTAGCTGCAACAGGTGTGGTAATCAACACTTTTACAGCAATGCTGTTTGTTAAGGGACAAAAGCACGACCTGAACATTCGGGGTGCTTATCTGCATATGATTGCCGATGCTGCTGTTTCTCTGGGGGTATTGGTTTCAGGATTGTTTATTATGCTTACCGGGAAAAACTGGATTGACCCTGCAATGAGTTTTATAATTATTGCCATAATTTTGTGGGGAACGTGGAATCTGTTTTCCGATTCCGTTAATCTGGCATTAGATGCCGTTCCCAAAAATGTAAGCCTTGAAAAGGTGCGCACATTTTTGGAATCAAAAAACGGAGTTGAAAGTATTCACGACCTTCACATCTGGGCAATCAGCACAAGCCAGACAGCACTTACAACACATCTGGTTATGCCCAATGGCGGCAGTGACGAGTTTATATCGACACTGCAAAAAGAACTTAAAGAGAAGTTCAATATTGAACATACAACATTTCAGATTGAAAAAAGAAACCTTCAGCAAGACTGTGGTTCGGACTGCTGATAAAACATCGGATAAAATGGAAATTTTCAAGGAAAAAGACAAGCTGGTTTATGTTATTCACAGAAATTATCATCTGCTACCGGTTATAAACCGTTTCGGAATAAAACTGGGTTTTAAAGATAAAACCATTGAAGAAATATGTAATGAAAATGGAATAAGTGTCGGTTTTTTTTTAGCTATTGTAAACACATACCACAACGAAGAATATTTTCCGCGTGAAGAACTGCTCTCATTTTCGCCCCTTGAAATAATCAAATATCTGCGAAAAACACATAAATACTATTTTGAACACACCTTACCCAAACTTGACGATCTTCTTAAAAGACTTATTGCCAGCAGCAAAAACAACATAAAAAACCTGCAGATGGTGGAGGTCTTTTATAAAAAATATATAAGCGAGTTTAAACAGCACATAAATTATGAAGAGGAACAGGTTTTTCCGCATATCATCAACATTATTGAAAGCAGACAGCGCCAGCCTGAATACAGCATCCGCTCTCTGGAAAATGAACATTCAAGTGTTTACGAGACGCTGAATGATGTGATTAACCTCATTATCAAATACATATTTCCCGATTACGACGAAAACATATGTAACGAATTTTTAACCACTCTTTCACTTTTCGGGAAAGACCTTGAAAACCATGCACGCATTGAAGATAAAATTTTGTTGCCGATGATGATTGAAATTGAAAATAATCCGGAGAGATAAAGCATGAACAGAAAAATCTTCATTATACACTCTTCAGAAATAATACGTAAAGGAATTAACACCATTTTGCGTGCTTATTTTAATATTGAAATTATTTTACTTGAAAGAATTGAAGAGCTAATCGGTTTTTTTGAACTGGAAGGATATGACATTGTAATTATATACGAACACGAAAATAATCAGAAAACCAGTAAAATTTTCAATAACATTCAGAAAAGTAACCGTGTAAGATGGATTGCATATCTGAATGATGAAGCGGAAGCCTCCGAGCCTCTGCCCTTCTGTAAATTTTATATCACTTCAGACACATTGTCATCACAGCTGCAGCAAATGGTTTTGCGCTGCTGGGACAAAACATGGCGAAAGCCAAGACAAGCTGAAAATGAAGAACTTTCTGTCAGGGAAAGAGAGGTGCTGAAACTGGTAGCTTTAGGGTATTCTAACAAAGTTATTGCCGAAAAGCTTTTTATAAGTATCCACACAGTTATATCACACAGAAAAAATATTACTGAAAAAACCGGAATTAAATCTATTTCGGGACTTACGGTTTACGCAATTCTGAATAACCTGATAGACACTGACACTATAAATCCTGAAGATCTCATTTAATACCGATTGTAAATTCACAAAACAGTCTGGACTATTTTGTAAATACAATTCGTATAACCTGCCGGATCAGTTTTCCAGCCTGTCTATTCCGAAAGTTTCAATATTACTGTCAACTTTTTTTACAAGGCCCTGCAAAACTTTTCCCGGACCGATTTCTGTAAATGAAACGGCACCGGCAGCAATCATATTCTTTACGGTCTGGGTCCATCTCACAGGTGCTGTAAGCTGGGCTATCAGATTCTGCTTAATTTCATCAGGATTTGTAACTGGCTGTGCATTTACGTTTTGAAAAACAGGACATACGGGAATACTAAACTGCGTTTGTTCAATTGCAGCAGCAAGCTCTTCACGTGCAGGTTCCATAAACGGCGAATGAAAAGCACCTCCCACCGGCAATTTCAGTGCACGTTTGGCACCCTTTTCCAACAGTATCTCACATGCCTTGTCAATACCTGCCACCGAACCTGAGATAACAAGCTGCCCCGGACAATTATAATTGGCAGGAACCACAATTTCATCAATTGAATTGCACACCTCCTCCACTGTCTCGTCGTCAAGCCCCACAATTGCGGCCATTGCGGAAGGTTTGGCCTCACAGGCCTTTTGCATTGCCAAAGCACGTTTTGAAACCAGAATCAGACCATCTTCAAAAGTAAGTGCGCCTGCAGCGGTAAGTGCAGAAAATTCACCAAGCGAATGGCCTGCAACCATATCAGGTGAAAAATTATTTAATGTTTTTGCCAGCAGCACCGAGTGAAGAAAAATAGCCGGCTGGGTTACTTTCGTCTGCTTTAAATCTTCGGCACTGCCTTCAAACATTATGTCGGTAATTCTAAAACCAAGAATACTGTCAGCCTTCCCGAACAACTCCTTCGCTTCAGCAGAACTCTCGTATAAATCTTTGCCCATTCCTGAATACTGAGCTCCCTGACCGGGAAAAACAAAAGCCTTCATAATTTCCGTTTTAAAATGAGCGTCAAAGGTAAATTATTTTAATGAAAACCATTATTTGAACAAACAATGTAAATTCTTAATAAACTTTAAAG
>CAZXTX010000248.1:0-4709 GCA_964643695.1 uncultured Mariniphaga sp.
CAGGTTATCGGAAACGATGCCGCAATAACTGCCGGCGGAATGCAGGGGCATTTTCAGCTGAATGTGTTTAAACCGATGATGATTCATAATCTGTTGCAGTCGGCCCGCCTGCTTGGTGATGCATGCGTAAGTTTTACCGACCATGCCGCAAACGGAATTGAGGCAAACCGGGAAAGAATTGCACAAAATCTCGATAATTCACTTATGCTGGTTACCGCACTAAACACGCATATAGGATATGACAATGCAGCAACGATTGCAAAAAAGGCACATTCGGAAAATACAACATTGCGGCAGGCTGCACTTGAACTCGGACTGCTAACCGATGAGCAGTTTACCAAATGGGTTGACCCCAAAAGAATGATTTAAACCTGATTTGCCGGAGAGAGTCAATAAAAGCATAAATATATTCGGGTAAATAAAAATTTTTAAAAGCTGGTAAGCGGATAATAAATTTTG
The DNA here is from genome assembly GCA_964643695.1 of uncultured Mariniphaga sp. GTDB lineage: Bacteria > Bacteroidota > Bacteroidia > Bacteroidales > Prolixibacteraceae > Mariniphaga. The sequence goes on from CAZXTX010000248.1 coordinate 460, forward strand.
CTTTTAATACAGTGTTTAGAGCAGCCTTTGTAAATTTGCAGAAAAGTAGTTTTATAGTTGTTTAACCGGTTTAAAAACAAATTGATGCCGCAGTACGAACCACGGTTTTACCGGTCACATTTTAATACTGAACGTTTCAGCGAATTTCAGGTGAAATATCTTGAAACCGATTTGTGGATTGGTGTTGACCCGGATTCGTTTCGTGCCGAAATGGAAGAAGCGGTATTTTCTGCAATCAGGGAGCTGAGGTTAAAGTTGGACGGTTACATTAAAACCGAACCGGAGTTTGTGAAAACTTTAAAGCCGTTTCAGCCAACGGTTTCAGCCCCGCCGGAAGCACAGGAAATGGCTGGTGCTTCTGCAAAAGCAGGAGTTGGCCCCATGGCTTCGGTGGCAGGTTTGTTTGCACGAAAAGCAGGAGAAACACTGTTGAAAAACTTTTCTGTAAATGAACTGATTATTGAAAACGGAGGTGATATCTTTGCTTTTCTGAAAAATGAAATCGTATTATCGGTATATGCAGGAGATTCGCCTTTGTCGGGCAAAACCGGACTGGTAGTAACACCGGAAATAAATCCGCTCGGAATTTGCACATCTGCCGGAACAGTCGGACATTCGCTGAGCTTTGGAAAAGCTGATGCCGTGGTTGTCATCTCGCGTGATATTCTTGCAGCAGATGCATTTGCAACAGCATTCGGAAATATGGTAAAAACTTCGGAAGATGTGGAAGAAGTTGTTAAAAAGGCTGAGAATTATCCGGAAATATTGTCATTGCTGATAATTTGCAAAGACAAACTGGGAATTTGGGGCAGATACGAGATTAAAATATTAAAATAGTGTCAGAATACTGATACATAAAGGATTTTCCTTTTTATTGCAGAAAATTAACAAAATCAGATGATGCAAAGTAAAAAAGATATACGGAAAGAACTTGAAAAGCGGGTGCTTGTAATGGACGGGGCAATGGGTTCCTATTTGCAGGAATTTAATCTTACTGAAGAGGATTACCGCGGAGAGCTGTTAAAGGATGCCTCGCACGACCAGAAAGGGAATAATGATATTCTTTCATTGACAAAGCCTGCCCTGATTTCAGAAATTCATGAAAGTTATCTCGAAGCAGGAGCTGATATTCTGCTTACCAACACTTTTAATGCAACACGGATTTCGCAGGCTGATTACAATACCGAATATTTGGTTTATGAAATGAACAGGGCTTCTGCCGAAATTGCAGCCAGGGTTGCTGAAAAATATACAGGGCAAAATCCTGAAAAACCGCGGTATGTTGCCGGTACGCTCGGCCCTACCAATAAAACTCTTTCGCTTTCACCCGATGTGAATGATCCCGGATACCGGGCAGTTACATTCGATGAGGTGAAAGATGCATACCGTGAGCAGGTGGAAGGCCTTATTGACGGGGGCGTTGATTTACTGCTGATTGAAACGGTTTTTGATACTCTGAATGCAAAGGCGGCAATTTTTGCAGTTGAAGAGGCACTTGAAAACCGAAAAATGAGGATGCCGCTGATGGTTTCGGGAACAATTACCGATGCCAGCGGACGTACTCTGTCGGGGCAAACCGTAGAGGCTTTTCTGAATTCGGTTTCGCATACCGATCTTCTCAGTGTCGGACTGAACTGTTCACTTGGTGCCACTGATTTGAGGCCGTATGTAAAGGAGTTGTCACAAAAATCACCGTTTTTTGTAAGCTCCCATCCCAATGCCGGATTGCCGAACCAGTTTGGCGGTTATGACGAAACACCCGAAATAATGTCCGGTTTTATCAAGGATTATCTTGACAACCGTTTTGTAAATATTATCGGAGGCTGCTGCGGCACCACACCTGCCCATATTCGTGAATTTGCCAAAATTGCTTCGGAGGCAGTTCCCCATTCGGTGAAAAAAGAGGATTATAACACCCGCTTCAGTGGTTTGGAACTGGTAACTCTTACTTCCGAATCAAATTTTATGAATATAGGTGAAAGGTGCAATGTTTCGGGTTCCAGAAAATTTGCACGCCTTATTCGTGAGAAAAAGTATGAAGAAGCTCTTGCCATTGCACGCGATCAGGTTGAAAATGGTGCACAGGTAATTGACGTGAATGTGGATGATGCAATGCTTGATGCAGAGCACGAAATGGTGGTTTTTCTTAATCTGATGATGTCGGAGCCGGATATTGCGAAACTGCCGGTAATGATCGACTCTTCCAAATGGAATGTGATTAAGGCGGGGCTGAAATGTGTTCAGGGTAAGGCAATTGTAAACTCAATCAGTTTAAAGGAAGGTGAAGAGGAATTTATTGAGCATGCAAGCATTGTGAAACGGTTTGGTGCTGCCGTGGTTGTTATGGCCTTTGATGAAAGGGGACAGGCAGATTCGGTAGAGCGCAGAATTGAAATTTGTGAAAGATCTTATAAAATACTTACTGAACAATTAAACTTTCCGCCGCAGGATATAATCTTCGACCCCAACGTATTAACCGTAGGAACAGGCCTTGAGGAACATAACAATTATGTGGTTGATTTTAACGAAAGTGTAAAGTGGATTAAGGAGAACCTGCCGCATGCAAAAACCAGCGGCGGTGTTAGCAACGTTTCGTTTTCATTCCGCGGAAATGATTTGGTGCGCGAAGCCATGCATTCAGTCTTTTTGTATCATGCCATAAAAGCAGGCCTTGACATGGGTATTGTAAATCCGGGAATGCTTCAGATTTACGATGAAATTCCGAAAGACCTTCTCGAAAGAGTGGAAGACCTTATGCTTAACCGCAGGCCTGATGCAACCGAGCGGCTGCTGGAATTTGCCGCACAGGTAAATCAGGAAGACAAAAAAGAAATTATGGCAGATGAGTGGCGCGGTTTTTCTCTTGAAAAACGCCTTGAACATGCACTTGTGAAGGGTATTCACGACTTTGTGGATGATGATATGGCTGAGGCACTGAAAAAATATGACCCGGCACTGAATGTTATCGAAGGCCCGTTAATGGACGGGATGAATGTGGTGGGTGACCTGTTCGGTTCTGGAAAAATGTTTTTGCCGCAGGTTATAAAATCGGCAAGGGTGATGAAAAAAGCGGTTGCCTATCTGCTTCCGTACATTGAAGCCGACAAGGCTAAAAACAAGGATACAAGCCGGCAGAAAAAAATATTGCTTGCCACTGTGAAAGGTGATGTTCACGATATAGGCAAAAATATTGTGGGTGTGGTTTTGGGATGCAACAATTACGAAATAGTTGATCTTGGAGTAATGGTTCCGGTTGAAAAGATTTTAGATGCCGCAGTGGAGGAAGAAGCTGATATTGTCGGTGTCAGCGGACTGATTACACCTTCCCTTGAAATTATGGCGGATATTGCAAGGGAAATGGAACGGCGGAAAATGAATCTTCCGCTGCTGATTGGAGGAGCCACAACTTCAAAAATTCATACTGCGGTAAAAATTGCTCCTGAATATTCCAACCCTGTTGTATATGTTAAAGATGCTTCACTTGCCGTAAACATTGTTTCAAATCTTATTGCAAAAAATCAGGATTTCATTCAGTCTGTTAAAGATGATTACGAACAGATAAGGCAGTTTCAGACACAGCGTAAACCGAAGGAATATCTGAGGCTTGAGGAAGCACGTGCCAATAAACTGCAGATTGACTGGAGCAACACCCCTATTTATAAACCGAATTTTACCGGTATAAAATATCTGATTGATTATCCTTTGGAGGAGCTCAGAAAAATTATCGACTGGACTTTTCTGTTTGTAATATGGGATATGAAAGGCCTTTTTCCGCAAATTCTGGATGATGAACAACAGGGGGAAGCAGCCCGGAGGCTTTATGCTGATGCAAATGAACTGCTTGATGAAATTATCGAAAAGAAGATGCTTCAGGCAAATGCCGTTTTTGGAATATGGCCGGCAAATTCTGTTGGCGACGATATTATATTATATAACGATGAACAGCGCACATCGGAAGTTGGCCGCTTTTATCATTTGAGGCAGCAGGAGAAGAAAAAGGAAGGAATGCCCAATATTTGCCTGTCAGATTTTGTGGCACCGCTCGATTCGGGAAGAATTGACTATTCAGGAGGTTTTGTAACTACAGCAGGAATCGGCATTGAAAAGTGGAAGGAGAAATTTCAGAATGAAAATAATGATTATAAGGCAATTATGCTTGAGGCTCTGGCCGACCGCCTGAGCGAGGCTTTTGCCGAATTACTCCATTTGCGTATCCGAAAAGAGTTTTGGGGATATGCACCGGATGAAAA
>CAZXTX010000249.1:0-4709 GCA_964643695.1 uncultured Mariniphaga sp.
AAATTGATAAAGTATGGGCTGGGCATCCGGTGGACTTTTGTTTGCTAACTCATGAAAACCGTCAGTATATTGCTTATTACAATGCTGAACGACGAATGGTGGTTGGTCAGCGAAATTTAGAAGATGATAAATTTGAACTGCATGTTTTGCCGTCAACTTTGCGTGAAACCGCAGGTGGTACGAGCACAGTGCTTGGCTGGGACAGTCACAACTCAGTTACGCTGGGTGTTGATAGCGAGGGGTACATTCATCTTGCCGGGAACATGCATGTAAACCCGCTAACCTATTTTAGAAGTACAAAACCCGGCGATATTATTACGGTTGAGCAGGTTTTTGAAATGGTGGGAACTGAAGAAAAAAGATGCACCTATCCGCATTTTATGCTGACGATAGAGGGAGAACTGCTGTTTCATTATCGCGACGGCGGAAGCGGAAACGGTAACGAAATTTACAACAGGTATAATTGCAAAACCAAGACATGGTACAGGATGCTCGATACCCCGCTTACAGACGGACAGGGTTTGATGAACGCTTATCAAACTCAGCCAATTGTAATGAAAGACGGCTGGTATCATGTTTACTGGGTGTGGCGGGATACGCCCGACTGTTCGACTAACCATGATCTTTCGTACATGAAAAGCCCCGATCTTAAGTACTGGTTTAATGCTTTTGGTGAACCGGTAACGCTTCCGGCAACCATTGAAAACAAATCGCTGATTGTAGATCCGGTGCCGCCCGGTGGTGGTATCATCAATCTTGCCGCTCGCTTGGTTTTGGATGAAAATAATAATCCCGTTTTTATTTATCATAAATACGGTACTGACGGAAATTTACAGCTTTTTGCGGCACAAATCAACGGGAAGAAATGGGTTTCAAAACAAATTAGCAACTGGGATTACAGGTGGGAATTTTCCGGTAATGGATCAATTGTTTTCGATGTTCGTTTGAAAGACTTCAAACACCGTCATGATGGGAATTATGAATTCAGCTACTGGCATGTAAAATACGGTAACGAAACTATTCTTCTTGATAAAACCTTTAACCATATTGGTAACATTTTGAAACCGAAATCTTTTAGCGAAACCATAATGCCTGAAGGTAGTTTTCCTGAATTACAGGTACGCACTTCTAACGATATAGGAAAAACAGGTGAGTCGGATGTCCGCTATTTGCTGAAGTGGGAAACGCTTGCTCAAAACCGTGATCGCCCGCGCCCGGAACCATGGCCCGCACCCGCCCAATTGTATTTGTATAAATTAAAAAAATAACACAATGAAAAAAACTTTATTCTTTACCGTTTTATTAATGGCAATGTTTATCATTCAGTCTTGCCAAAACAAATCCAGACAGGAAACGCTCGATCTTATTGATGGAAATGTAAAATTTGCTGCAGAGCAATATGGTTTGCAGACTACACTTATTGAGGAATCTGGCGAAGTGCTTAACCCAAAATCTTTTATTGACGGAAAAATTAAATATATACGCCCGCAGGAATGGACTTCCGGCTTCTTTCCGGGTAGTATGTGGTATTTATATGAATTAACAAATGATGTAAAATGGAAAGAATATGGCATTAAATATACGGAAGCCATTGAAGAGGTTAAAAATCTCACAAGTCATCATGATGTGGGTTTTATGATAGGTTCCAGTTTTGGAAATGCACTCAGGTTAACAGATAGTGAGAAATATAAAGAAGTAATAATTCAGGCGGCAAAGTCTCTTTCAACGCGTTTTCGTCCCGTTGCAGGCATTATTCAGTCATGGAATGTTACCGGAGGCTGGCAGGCTGAACGCGGGTGGGAATGTCCCGTGATAATTGACAATATGATGAACCTTGAATTATTATTTAATGCAACTAAACTGTCAGGTGATTCTTCATTTTATAATATTGCAGTAAGCCATGCTGATAAAACCATTGAACATCATTTTAGAGATGATTACAGTACCTGGCATGTAATTGATTACAGCCTTGAGGATGGTTCGGTAAGAAATAAACATACTGCTCAGGGATATGAACATGAATCAATATGGGCACGCGGACAGTCCTGGGCTATATACGGATACGTAGTGTGTTACCGAGAAACCGGAAATCCCAAATATCTGGAACAGGCCCAAAAAGCATTTAATGTTGTAGCCAAACACAAAAATATGCCGGAAGATAAAATTCCATACTGGGATTTTAATGCACCTGATATACCCAACGCCCTGCGTGATGCTTCTTCTGCATCAATAATGGCTTCTGCTTTATATGAGATGGCCGGTTTTGAAAACAGGGATTATTACAAAGGCTATGCAGATGAAATTATGGAAAGCCTTGCAAGCCCTTCATACAGGGCAGAAGTTGGTGAAAACGGAAATTTTTTGCTAAAACATTCAGTTGGGAGTATTCCGCATGGCTCTGAAATAGATGTGCCTTTGAATTATGCCGATTACTATTTTTTAGAAGCTTTGAAACGTAAAAGGGATTTGGAGAAGTGATTTTTTGTTGTTTGTAAAAAAAAATCTGTTTGTTACTCAATTGTTTTGGATTTTAATCTGTTCAATAATTGATTAAGTAGTTTCAAATGAAAAAAGCATTTGGTTTATTGGTAATAATCTGCATTTGTACTGTTAATGCGATTTATGCTCAAAAATGGCGGCAAAGTATTTCTGTTGAAGATGTTTGTAATAATTATCCCGGCGAAATGACTAAAATGATTAGTGATTTTAATCTTAATTATCCGGGATTGGAGAAAGTAAAATCTGCCTGGGATTTGGGAAATTTGCAGCAGGCATGCGAAAATCTTCTTGATTATTACAGAAATAGCAGTAATGCAATTGATCTTAGAAAAACTCTTCCGCCTGCAACCAATCGCACAGATGCCGAAGCCGATACTATTTTGGAAAATGTTTTTGTCGTTCAAAATATTAGGGGGCAGGTGCCGTGGGGTGATGACGGTCATCGCGACTGGTATTACAAAGGTCCTAACAATGACAGGGAATGGGCCTGGCTTTCAAACCGTCATAGCCAGATAAATCGTGTTTTTAATGTTTTTTTGAAAACAGGTAATCCGAAATATGCTGAATATATTGATCTGTTTTTGCGTGATTTCATTATAAAAAGCATACCATATCCTGGTGTAAAAAGTAGTAATTCTGTTTGGCGGGGGCTTGAAGTGAGTTTTCGCTCAAAGGTGTGGCCTGTAATTTTTTATGGTTTGCTGGAATGTGAATATTTATCACCGGCTACACGTCTTTTAATATTGTTTAGTTTACCTGACCATGCACATTATAACCGTAATTTTCATGCTCAAAATAACTGGCTTACAATGGAAATATCTGCACTTGCCACAGTAGCAACATATTTTCCTGAATTTAAAAATTCAGATGAATGGCTGGACTATTCTATTGATACCATGACTGAAAGTATGAAGGGGCAGGTTTATCCCGATGGAGCTCAAACTGAACTGTCTTCAATGTACCATTCAGTATCATTGTCAAATTTTGAACTGTTTAAAAATATTTGCGATAAAGCAAATCGTCCGGTGCCTGATTTTTATGTGCAGACACTTGAGAAAATGCATAATTACATTGCCTTTACAATGCGCCCCAATGGTACCGGGCTTCTTAACAATGATGGTGATTTGGTTAATAACAGGAAAACAATTTCAGATGTTGCCGGCATTTATGGCCGTTCTGACTGGCAATATATTGTTTCAAACGGTAAAGAAGGGGAAGAACCTGAGAGTGGTGTGTCATATTTTTTTCCATGGGCAGGCCATTTAATTTCAAGAAGCGGATTTGACAAGGATGCACACTGGTCGTTTTTTGATATAGGCCCGTGGGGGAGCGGGCATCAGCATAATGATAAAATGCATATTTCAGTATCAGCGTATGGACATGATTTACTTGTGGATGCAGGAAGGTTTGCATATACTGGCGAAGTGGCTGAGAAATTTCGCAACTATGCACTTGGCAGCAGTTCGCATAACTTACTGCTTATTGACGGAAAGGGACAGAACCCCGGGCCATTACTGGCTGAAGAACCGGTTTCGGAAGATTATTTCCAAATTACAGATGATTATGATTATGCAAAAGGCTCATTTGACTCGTTTAAAGAACTTGAAGGTTCGTGTGAACATACACGTCACTTTTATTACAAAAGAGGCGGATTATGGATTGTTGTGGATGAAATCAAAACCGACAGGCCAAGAAAAATTGATGCACTTTGGCATTGGCATCCTGACTGTGATGTGGTTATATCCGGTAGCAATGTTATAACACAAAATGAAAGAGGAAATCTACAAATTGTTCCGTTGGCATTTGAAAATTGGAAAATAACTGCTGTTAAAGGACAGGAAAAACCTGAAATTCAAGGATGGTACAGTGTGGAATACAACAAATATGAACCTAATGTCACATCGGTTTATACTACAGAAATAGAATCAGATACGAGATTTGTCTGGGTGTTGTATCCTTCATTGAAAACTGAAAAAGAAATTAAAGCTGAAATTTTATCAGAGAACTTGAATGAAATCAAAATTAAAGTTAAAAGTAACAATGAAAAATGGATTTTGAGAGTACCGCAATAACATCAAAATGTAACGGAGAAATGAAAAATAGTTTAAAATGTTTATTGTTTTTTTTGCCATTTTGTTTATTCTTTATATCAAATAAGCCAGTCAAAAAAGAAAATAGTTTTTTTGTTGAAAAGTTAACTCCAATTAAGT
>CAZXTX010000250.1:0-2441 GCA_964643695.1 uncultured Mariniphaga sp.
TCAATCGTTTTCATTTGGAAGTCGATTTTCTCATCAAGTTTGGAAAGGAATGATGAGATTTTATTTTGCTCATCATGATATGGAACAACAACTGTTGTTTCTCGTAATGTTTTTAATGACAAATTCTTTATTGTAGAACCTGTTAATTCAGAATTAAAAAAACTTTGTACTGATTTAGATTGCAATATGAAATAAAAGAAATTCGAATTTTCTTTAAAGTTAAAATATCCAACACTTTTTCCAAGCATTACCGATTCATTATTATACTTAGCAATATTTCCTATTGTGCCATTTATTGAGATCAAGAGTGAATTTTCATTTAGTTCTTTATTGTTTTTTAAATAGGTTTCTTCGCTTATTCTTTTAGTATTTTCATTTAATTCAATTTTCCCGTTTATTAAATTATTTCCATTTATAAAACAGTATTCAGACTTTTCTACATAAAGTGGAGTACCGTGTAATCCATCTCCAATCCTTTCAGTAATCTCTCCCAATTTCTTCTTCTCCCACACTTCACTAAACCCCGGAAATCTCAAATTTGGAACATTCTTACTATTTTTACCTTTTTCTGTCATTTTCATATCTTTTTTCCTTGTTGCGTAACATTAAGGATACTTTCTTTATCACATAAAATCTTATTGATAATCAATCAACTAATTTTGAAACATTCATTTCTATCACATAACCATCACATAAGTTTTTTCAATCGTCAATTATTTATTTTTACTAAAAACACCGTTCAATCACATAATCATCATATGAGAACTTGCTGATTATCATCTGTTTAATTTTTAAAAACATCTTTCTATCACATAACCATCACATAAGATTTCCCATATTCGTCAAGCAATCATTAGTAAATGATTGCTTGCTTATTACATAACCGTCACATAAGAACTTGTTAATTATCAGTTGTTTAATCTTTAAAGCCATTACTCTATTACATAACCATTACATAAGATTTTAAGCCCAATAAGGCAAATAACTCGCAAATTTCCTTGATTTACTTTCAGGGTCGTCTTCCTTTATCAGTTTTTCTTTCAAAGCATCCCGAATTATACGAGAAGCTATTGAGTAATTATGATCTTCAATTTGAAAACGTTCTCTCAAACTCTGATTCGTCATCTTCTCATTCGACACCCATTTTAGGCAGGCGTGTTGATAGCAAGCCCTAATTTTCTCCTTTTTGTCTAAATCATTTAATTTTTTATAGCTATACAATATAATCCTTGTTCTATTTTCATCGGTGATTACATTAATTGGAGGTAATTGATATAATTCATTATTAAATATGACCTTATCCATTCCACTTCCTTTTTCTTCGCAAAATCCCATTCTTCGCATTAAATCTGCCAATTTCTCATTTCTTGAAATGTATGAATCAATGAATCTATCAGGTGTTATTAGTGGATTTCCGGGATTAGAAATCTCTATCCTATCACTATAAATTTCCACCATTGGAAACCCTTTTACAGATAAATCTTGATGTATTAAAGCATTAGCAACTAATTCTCTAACTGCTATTTCTGGATACATTCTCGATTCAGTTCTTAATACTTTTCCTATTTCTTCATTGGCAGGCAGTTGGCTGTTAATCCAATCGACTAACCCAAAGAATCCAAGTGCATAACCTTTACTACCTATTTGCTCTCGAATAGTCTCTACTTTGTTTTTACCTTTGTAAACAATTACTCTAACTGACTTACGATATACTGAATCAAAATTAGTTAGATTTTTAGCAAATAAGATGGCACCAAGATTTGTTATGCTGTATCCTCTTGATTTAACGACAAGATTTTCGTCTATAAATTTCTCTATCACCCCATTTTGATTGGATGGATAAGGCAAATTCATTAAATCAAAATAGGTTTCCGTACTTAATAAACCTATAACATCGGTAATCGATAAATTGTCTTTTGCAATTTCAAGTTCATAAGGTCTATCAGCTTTACGCCAAATCTTGCGTTCCTTTTCAGGGAAGTCTGCCAATTTTCGAGTAATGCTACCTACTCTAATATAGGGTACATGAAAAAAGTCAACAGGTTTATTATGAGCGGAAGGGATTACAAACAGAGATATATTTCTTTCAAAATCATAAGCAAATTCATAAATTCTAAAATCAATTCGTGGATCTAATCTCTGAGCCAACCAATGCTCCAATTCCTCATTTCCTTTCTTATGATTTTTAGGTCGAAAGGATGTGCCTTTAATAATATGAGTTCCATCTTCAACTCCAAAAACAAGATAGCCATATTCTTGATTATGGATTCCTGCTCCATTTGCCAAAGCCGATATTTTTTCTCCAATTTCAGTTTCTGAATGAAAATTCAATTTGAATTCGACCCATTCACTTTCTTTGGGTTGTTTAACTAGTTCATTTATTAAATCTATTAACTGTTGTTCATTCATTTTCACCTTCATTTATTGACTTTGCTACTACC
>CAZXTX010000250.1:2541-4687 GCA_964643695.1 uncultured Mariniphaga sp.
ACGAATGTGTTGTTCCGCAGCTCCTCTAAATAAAACACCATGTGGTAAAACTACCGCCATGATTCCATTCTCAGCTAAATGGTAAATCATGTGTTGCACAAAAGCAAAATCGGCTTTACTTGCAGGAGCTAATTTTCCATATTGGCTAAAGCGGTCATCGCTTAAATGGATGAGGTTTGCACTCCATTTGGCAGAGAAAGGCGGATTGGCTACTATCGCTTCAAAAGGTAAATCGTCTAAATGTTGCGGATGTTCCAGCGTATCTTCTTGCTTGATGTCAAATTTCAGATAATGCACATCGTGCAAAATCATATTCATTCGCGCCAAGTTGTAGGTGGTACGATTCATTTCCTGACCGTAAAACATGGCTACGTCTTTTACTTCCCTTGCCACTCGCAATAATAGAGAACCCGAACCACAAGCAGGGTCATAAACCGACTTTAGTTTTTGCTTTCCTGTAGTAACAATTTTCGATAGAATTTTAGAAACTTCCTGCGGGGTATAGAATTCTCCGGCTTTTTTTCCTGCGCCACTGGCAAATTCTCCAATCAAATATTCATAAGCATCGCCTAAAACATCTAATTCTGTATTATCTAATTTAAAATCAATTTTATCAAGATGAGAAAGTACCTTGGCAATGATAATATTTCTTGCTTCGGGTGTTTTACCAAGCTTCGTACTATTCAAATCCATATCTTCAAAGAGGTTGTCAAAGTCTTCTTCGCTTTCGGTTCCCATAGTACTCAATTGGATATTGGTCAGGATTTTTTGAAGGTCTTCCAATATGAAATTGGTTTTGTTTTCATCAAAAAGCGATTCGTCTTCATTGTTGCCTATTCCTCTTTTAGCTACTTCTGTAAAGAGTTCTTCGGGTTTTAAGAAGTAACCTAATTTTTCCAGAGATTCTTCTTTGATTGCTTCTAAGAAGTCATCTGCTTGTACTGTTTTTGGTGTTATTTCCCTAAATTTGATTTTGTCTTGTTTCAAAATGTCATTAGCGAAAATCTCCATTTTCTCGCTTAGGTATTTATAGAAAATAAATCCTAGGATATAGTCACGAAACTCGTCTGCATTCATTTTACCTCTTAGCGTATTGGCTATATTCCAAAGTTGTTGTTCTAATATTCTTTTTTGGTCTTCGCTCATAATTGATTACTTTTTTTCTTCATTTATTAAATCTTTTACCTCCACATTAAGAATTCTGGCAATATTAAACAGCACTTCCAATCGAGGTTGCTGTCTGTTTTGCACATAGCTGTTTATCATATTATAGCTTTTACCAAGCTTTTTGGCTAACCAAGTTTGCTTAATACCTTTTTCTTCCAATACTTCCTTTATGCGGTTCATAACTCATTTAAAGTAGTTGGTTACAAAGTAAATATTATTATCCTGTCTTTTGAGATAAAAAGAACTCAAAATAATCATATTGCTTATATCGTATGGTGTACATTCGACCTCGCTCAGTAGGACGGTGAGCTTGGCAGGGTTAGCAAAAGCAAGCTCTTTTGGTTTTTTGAAGCGTTGGCTTGTATGTCGTGTAAAATCAAATGTGCATAGGCAAAATCAATTTTTTTGTGCAGGGGATGTTTAAATTTCTTCTTGTGTTGGCTCGTGAGTCGAAAAGTTGGACTGCTGGTTTATGTTGAGTAACAACGAAATTGTCTGCCGAGTTAAAATCGTCTGAAAATCTGGTAAAGATGTCAAAGGTCGATTGTTTAAATGTCATGTCGTTGGTTGTAGTATCGTCTTTTAGGCTTGTTTACAATCAGGCCATGGGGCTGTCGACACTATTCCCAAAAGTGTGTAAGTAGTAATCAGAGGGTTCGACTTTACAGTTGAACCCTTTTTGCACCTCGTATCAGGATGCCTATTGAGATGAAGAAAGAGGGCGAAAACGGTATTTCTAAAAGAGAACTGATGGAACGTATCGGGGCAAGCAGCCAGGCTGTCCACAACTGGCGTACTACCTATAAAAACGGCGGTATTGAAGCTTTGCTTTCGCATAACAGAAAGGGTTTTAAACCTTCTGTTTTTACCAAAGAAGAACACGAAAAACTGCACGCCCTTCTGCATAATCCTCAAAACAACCTGACCGGATTTGTAGAGTTAAGGGAATGGGTATTAAAGGAATTTAAAAAGGATATAA
>CAZXTX010000251.1:0-4648 GCA_964643695.1 uncultured Mariniphaga sp.
CAAGCGGTGCTATATTGGGTTCTTCGTTGTAAACACAAACAATCAGCGAGAGTTTTTTCATTTTGTTTTTCTTACTGAATTTTAATAAAATGCCAAAGTTAAATAAATCCGTTTCAAAAACAGATTAACTTTTTTACAGATTAAACTTTCGGATATATGATAATCTCAGAGTTTTATAGTTCCGGTGCTGAAGTCCGTGCTGATATTGCAGTCTGAGTGCATTGCCTTTAAAATCTTTTCTTAAATCGAAATTCAGCTGCATCGGGCGGTCAAGTTCTTTTTTATAACCTGAATATCCCGACCAGGAACCGGATATAAGCCACTCTCTTTTTATGAAATCAATACCCAGTCCATAGAGGAGGGCATCGTTTTGAAGGTTGAGCTCATCGTTGGTATGCCACGAATAAAAGCCAATCATTCCGAAAGGTTTGAACATACCTGATTCATTATTTCCAAACTTTTCAGAAAAACTTAAATCAAAGAAATATCCGGGCGTGTCGGTAAACCGGGCACCTTCCAGCTTGTTTCCCGATGCTGTTTTTGTGGCTAAGCGTAGCAGTGTATTTGGAAAATTTTTGTTTTTTACAAGTTGAATCATAGTACTGAAATAAAAATCGCCCATAGCTGTGCCTTTGCCGTCTTTAATTCTCGAAACACGTTCATTTCTAATCTCTTCAGAGAATGCAAAGTGTTCAAAAACAACTCCCCACATTTCAATTGCAATTTTGTTTTGTGCAAACGGAATATATATATATCCCGAAATATCCTGAGTAGGGTCATTTTTACTGAAATGGTTTGAAACGGTAATTTCCACTTCTGCCGTTTTAAAAAGTTCTCCCTTTGGATTGGCGGGAACAGGCAGTGCATTTGGCCCAAAATAGCCGGGTGTCATTTTCATCCAGTTTCTCCATCCGGGCATTCCTTCTTCCCATCCGTGAAGGCTGTTCCACCAGGTCATGTCTTCATCTGCAGACTGGGCCGTACAGTTTAAACTGCAAATTAAAATGAGAAAAAATAATATTGAAATGCGGATGTTCATTCCTGCCGGGCCAATGTAAAATGTTTTAAAAAAAGGACTGCAAATCGGTTTGCAGTCCTGATATAATTTCTATTACAAATCCAGTTTCTTTCTGATATGGGGCGGAATTCCGTCCTTATGTATCATAATTGACATTGTTTTGTAGCTTACATAAGGTTTTGAGGCATAAAAATATCCGTCGTACTTGTTGTATTTTCCCCATGAATTTTTCACTTTATAATAGGTGTTTCCGTTTTTATCTTTTGCAGTACCTATTATGTGCATACCGTGATCGTCGGTAGTCTGAAAGTTGTCAAATGCAATCTGCCTCATTTCCTGTGTCACCTTAAGTTCCGGAACGGGTTTGTCAAGTTTGTAAAGCTCGTTTTCCTTTTCTCTTTCAGGCAATGATTCCCACCGGCTTATTTCCGCATCGCTCATTTCAGTATCGGGTACTGCCGGCAGTACGGCAATACCTTTGTTACCTGAAAGAAATCCTTTTTCACTGACATCAGCAGCCCAGCCAATGGTGTAGCCGTTGGTAAGTGCATAGTCAAATATCTCTTCAAATTCGTTTAATGGTACGTTATATACCTTATCCCACGACCAGTTGTCGGGAATTTCAATGATAAAATCACTGTAAAACGGATGATGGGTAAATGAAGTTACTTCAACATAATCATTCATGTTAAGCCCTACATATTTTTCCGCAAAACTAAGCGGACTGTAGTTTTGTCCTTCGTAGGAAAAACTTTTTGGGATTGTTCCGAGATATGTGTCAATAATTTGAGTATAAGCGTCATGCCAGGCTGTACTTAGTTTCCGGTTTTTGTTTTCTACCACTGCTTCGGCATATTCTTGTAAAACGCGGTCCATTTCACCGTGAACATGTTTGTCCTCACCGTATTTTAAACCGGTGTAAACCGATTCGGGAACAATACCGTATTTTGCAATCATGTTGGTAACATCATGAAATGCACCTCCCGCTGAAAAATTAAGATTACCGTGAAGCCTTACAAATTTTCTTGCTTTTTCTGCATAAGTGTACCAAACAATAAACATTTCGGAGAGATTAACTTCCGGTTTTCCAATTCTCATCATTTCTGACTGTAAAAAAGAGAGTCCGGAAAATGCCCAGCAGGTTCCTGAGCGGTGCTGATCTTCAACAGGTGTGGCCGGAAGTACAAGTACATCTTCAAATTCCCATGCGTCCTTTTCATCATTTGATTTTGTGCTGCCGGCAAAAACCGGAATTTCAACAGATATGAACAGCAATAATACGATTAAATTTAAGAGCTTAATTTTCATCTGTTTATTGAATTTATAAATTTTATAATTTTTCTTTTAACAGAAGCCAAAAATAAGAATAAAAAAGTTGTAATTGAAAAAATAACAATCGCAATAATAATACAAATGTTAAATAAACTGAATGAACACTGTGTGCGTTATCATTTAATATTATTTTTGCTGTTCAGAAGGATAAAAATGAAGAAATATTATACGATACTGCTTGTTTTATTACTTACTGCTTCTTTTGCCGAAGCGCAATTAAATATTAATCATTACATAAGAGTCGGGCGCACAAGAATTTCAATTGGAAATTATACCGGAGCCATTGAATATTTCAACATTGTGATAAAATTTAAACCTTATCTTCCCGAGGCTTATTTTTACAGGGGTGTGGCAAAGCATCAGCTTGAAGATTACCGGGGAGCCATTATAGATTATGACAGGGCAATTGAAATAAAACCATTTTATCCGCAGGCATACATGAACCGTGGTATGGCATATCACAACCTTGGTGAATTTAAAAAAGCCATTGACGATTACAATAAAGGCCTTGATTATGACCCCGACAATGAGTCGATATATAATAACAGGGGGATAGCAAAACTTGCCTTAAAAGATGTAAAAGGGGCTATTGAAGATTACAATAAAGTTCTGGAGATAAACCCCAAATCAACTCATGCCTTAATGAACAGAAGTAATGCGCATATAGTTGAAGGCGATGTTAAGGAGGCTATTCGTGATTTGAATCAGGTGATAATTATTCGTCCGCATTTTGGTGCTGCATATTTAAACCGCGGACTTGCACGTTTTGAGCTGGATGATTATGCTTCTGCACTGCGCGATTATGACCAGTCAATCAGACTTGAGCCCGATAATGCACTGGCATATAACAACAGGGGGATTGTAAAACATAAATTGGGTGATTATGAAGGTGCAATAATGGATTATGATATTGCGCTGAGGCAAAATCCGGAAATGGCGAGTGCCTATTTTAACCGGGCTATGGCACGTGAAATTTTGGGAAGACCGGGTTTTCAGGATGATTACCGGCTGGCAGCACAGCTTAACCCTCAGTTTGACTTATCACGCCGTATGATTGATGCCGAACAGCTTGCCCAAAACCAGCAAAGCCAGTCGCAGCAACAACAGCAGCAACAGCAACAACAAAGCTCTCAGGCACAGCAGGGAGCACAGCAAAATACAACATCAGCAGCTGATACCGACAATGAGAAAGAGGCAGAAGAAGATACAAAAGAAGAGACTGAAAAGCGTAGAGGCAGACGACAAAGTATGAACCTGATAGTGGAAGATTCACGAAATTTACCTTCAGATGAAGATTATGATCCCGATGACGGAAGGGTTCAGAACCACAATATAGTTATTGACCTGCAGCCTCTGTTTATTGTTTCGGCATTTGAAAAAAATGCAGTCGATTATGAACGTTCTCAGTATTATAACATTGCAATTGACGAGCTTAACAAACTGAACAACTATAATCCGGTACTTACCATTACCAATAAGTCTGTTGTTGAATACCAGCCTGTTTTTGAGAACTTTATTCTCTATTTCAATGCACGTATTGATATTGACAAAAGCAGTCATAATTTTTTGAACCGCGGAATTTTTTACAGTCTGACGGGCAATTATAACGCTGCTTTAGATGATTTAAACAGATCGATAGAAACAGAAAGCAGACAGGCAATTACTTATTTTACCCGCGCCAATACACGTTACAAAATGCTTGAACAGATTGAAATGCTGAATTCAACTCCGGATGAACTTTCAGTACAGGTTGGAACTATAAACGCACCGGAAGAAAATATTGTACTTGCAATGCCTGAATATCAAAAAATTATGAATGATTATCAGACTGTTTTGCAACTCAATCCCCAATTCTTTTTTGGATATTTTAATATGGCTTTTATTAAACTGCGTCTTAAGGAATATGAAAGCGCAATTGAAGATCTGAACAGAGCCATTGAATTGGAACCTGAATTTGCCGAGGCTTATTTTAACAGGGGATTAACAAAAATTTATCTTGATGATATTGAAGGCGGTGCAATTGATTTGAGCAGGGCAGGGGAGCTGGGTATTAACGGAGCATACAATATCATAAAAAGATACTGTAACTAAGAGACTGTTTTGATTTTTTATTATCACTCTTTTAAATATAAATCCTTCTGCTAAACGCTGTCCCTAAAATGGGGCAGACAAAGATATGCATCGCAGACTTGTTAGCGTATTTTGTATTCCGATAAGTCGAAACAGGCTCTGACAACATTAACATAATTGATAATAAGGCTGAAAGCCTTTAATATCATAACTTGGGGCGATGTCCCA
>CAZXTX010000252.1:0-4627 GCA_964643695.1 uncultured Mariniphaga sp.
ATCTTGACCACCAGCCATAATATGCATCAATAGTTCGTGCCGAAAACCGATGCACATCCATTCGCTTTTTTAGCCCCTCCAAAATACTTTGCCATGAATCCCGAATAACATTACATTCTGTTGGATGAAGCATAAGCCATATTTGCACCGCATTCAAACAAGTACGAATCTTAAACGTTTCAGTTGCACTAGCTTCTAAATGGCGTTGCAAAATAGCAAGCGTTTCGTCAATAGTACGCTTAATTGGAAAACCCTGACTAATAAACCAACGCACCCACAGCCGATAATATCGCTTATGTGTTGCAATAACCTGATATTTATCTAAACAGTTATCGAATTGCTCCCGTATATCATCATTTAACCACAAATCCCTAAATTCTGCACTACTTTTCATTTACAAACCTCTTAAATGTTTTTACAAGCTACTATTTGTGCAGTATATAATATAAAAAATTCCCCATCAATAGGTACTGTTTTGCATCATAATAATATTTTTTATTTCCCATTATGCGGACTGCTCTATTGGGTTGTATTTCCCATTATTATAATGTTTTCAAAGATTCTTGTAAGTAAATTTTGGTTTTATGTAAAAATTTTTAACTGTTCTTGGATTAGTTTTTGCTTTTACGGTGTATATTATAGTTGCAATTTAAGAGTTAAATGGGATGTTAGACCTACAAAGAAAAAGGGCAAAAAATGTGGATATTTACGAATCGTGAAGTTGTTTCCATAGCCTTATTAATTTTACTTATTTCTTGGGGATTATTTTATAAAAATGTACGCAGTCAAATTCCAAACTTTATCAAATGCCTTTTCGCATGGAAATTGGTTGTCGTTTTTCTTTATGCCGCAATAGTTTTTGTTGGTATTATGTTTTTGATTTCTAAATTTATAAGTTTTGATATTTATACGATAAAAGATTCAATAATATGGTTTTTCTCTATCGGTTTAGGACTAATATTTGGAAATTTAAATGGATCGAAATTCAGTAAGAAGGAAATAATTAATAATGTAATTATTGATCCTCTGAAATTAACTGTTCTTATACAATTCTTGGTTTCGTCATATGTTTTTCCAATTTATGTTGAAGTAATCCAAGTACCATTATTAACAATAGTAGTAGTTTGTGAGGCTTACTCAAAGGATAAAAAAGAGTATGAATCTGCAAATAAAGTATTCAATAAAATAATGGCTTTAACTGGATGGTATTTACTTATTTATGTAGTTAGTTGCGCAATCGTAGACTATAAAAGTATTTTTACAGTCAAGTATTTGATAAGTTATTTTCTCCCAACACTACTTACACTATTATATCTTCCATTCGCATATATAATAGTTATTATATCAAAATATGAATTACAGTTTCTTAGATATGATAGAATTGATAATAAAAAACTGATCGGACTTCTAAAACTAAGAGTAGTTTTGTATGCAAAGTTTTCAATCAAAAAAATAGATGGGCTTTGTTCGGTATTAAACTATAATTACTACGGAATAAATACAAAAAATGACATAAAAGAATATATAAAAAGCTTAAAAAAGGATAAAAGTTTTTATCAAAAAACAGAGGTCTAACAACTGCTTCAACCTGACTCGGCTATTGTCACAGTTTGTGCTATCGCGCTTCGCGCGGCACAACCTGCGCCAATGTACGCCTCGCAGGTTAAGCAAATGTTAGGTTCACGCTGCGCGGGCGGAAAAGAATAAAAAATATTTTTCAATATCTCGTATTTACATCAACGAGTATAAAATGATAAATTTAAACTAATGAGAAAGGAAGTTAATTTTGAATGTATTAGCCACTAATTCGACAAAAAACATTGAAGTAGATAATAATTTGTTAGGTTATAAATATATCGATCTATTTGCTGGTATTGGTGGATTTCATCTTGCACTAAGCAGTTTCAGGGCTGAATGTGTTTTTGCTTCCGAATGGGACGATTCGGCCGCTAAAGTTTATGAGAGAAATTTTGGGATTAAACCTTTTGGAGATATTACAAAAATTGACGAGAATACTATTCCAAAACACGATATTTTATGTGCGGGTTTTCCTTGTCAGGCTTTTTCTGTTTCTGGTAAACAGAAGGGCTTTGAAGATACACGCGGAACTTTATTCTTTGATATTGCAAGAATAATAAAATATCACAAACCTAAAATACTGTTTTTAGAGAATGTAAAGAACTTAGAAAAACACGATAATGGAAAAACATTAAAAGTTATTATAAGCACTCTTATTGACTTGGGTTATGACGTTTTTCATAAAGTTCTTAACGCTAGCGACTACGGATTGCCACAGAATCGTGAAAGAATATTTATTGTCTGTTTTAGAAATGATTTAAATATTAAAAACTTTGATTTTCCAAAACCCATTAAGAAACAGATTTCTCTTTTTGATATACTAGAGGATAACCCAAAGGCAAAAATAATAACGAGAAATGATATAAAAATAAATAAGGATTTTAATCCTAATATTAATATTTTTGGAGAAACTAAGCTTCCTAATAAACCAATTCAAATAGGAATTGTCAACAAAGGTGGTCAAGGAGAAAGAATTTATAGTCCACATGGTCATGCGTGTACTCTTTCTGCGTATGGTGGTGGAGCTGGTTCTAAAACTGGTATATATTATGTCAATGGAATACTTCGAAAGTTAAGCACAAGGGAATGTGCTAGAGTTCAAGGATTCCCAGACGATTTTGTGATTGATGAGAATCAGGGGCAAGCATATAAACAGTTTGGTAATAGTGTCGCTGTAAGTGTCTTAAAAGAAATATTAAAACAGATAATAAAGGTTGTCAAAAATGGATTATAGGCAGATGGTAGGTTCGTATACAGCACGAGGTGGTTTTGAAAACGAAAATGATATTGTTGAAAAGTTCAATCAGTACAAAACAGATAACGAAGCTCAACTGTGGCTAAAAATTATGGGTTATGACTATTTAAAAATACAACAATTAAAAGCTAGACAAATTCCACCTAGAATAAATAAAGAAACTGCACTTTCACTAGGTGTATCTGAAAGTAATCTTGATGAGTCCGCTGCTTTTAAAAAAGCAGATGTACAAATTAAACTAGAAATAATTATAGATGAAATTTATTATATTGAAAATATTTCTATTAAAAAAGCAAATGTAGGTGCAGGCTTTAATCAAGTTGATAAACGTCCTGTAAATAAATATAAGATTATCTGGGATATACCGGATTCAGTTTGTGAGACACTTCAATTATATACAGGTGATTTATTACCAATGAATCCTGAAAAAGTTAGAGACGAACGACGGATGTTTTTAGATGAGATGGAAAAAGAAAAAGTTGAGGAATTAAAACAATTTTTTACAGACAATAAAACATTAGTTGTTAATGATGTATTGAGAGGGAGAGGTTCATTATCTGCTGATTGGTTTTTAGTAACTCGCAGAGATGGTGATAAAGTCGATTGGATATTAAAAGATATTAATTTTGTTTGCAATTATTTTTCAAAAGGTACAGTTGAAGTGACTGATCGTGGTAATTTAAAAATTGGAAAAATGACAGCACAAAGAAAAGGTGGAACTCCAGATCCTAAAAGTCTCCAATTTAAAATTAATCCTTTAGAACTATTTGATATAATAGATAAGTCAGAAACCTAACAACTGCTTCAACATTGACAATTCCTGTTGTCATGAAAATTGCTGTCGCTACGCTCGGCAATTTTCACGCCAAGCCCTACGGGCCGGAATTGCAAGTTAAGCAAATGTTGGATTGATTAGAAAACAAGGATGATGAAATGAAAAAATTTATTTCTGACTATATGGATGAAGTTTTCACTGAGTTTACTTCAAGTATTGATGGTAAATGTCTTTGTGAGCTGAAAAATAATCGTTATGATAATCGCTCATGCCCCGATTATAGTATTGTAATTGAACAATTGTTTTATCTACTTAGATATTTTCCTGCATATTTATGTGAGTACAAATATTTATATTCAAAAATAGTAAGGACTAGGGATATCGATTCATATAATGTATTGTCCATTGGTTGTGGGAGTGCAATTGATTATTATGGGCTATATTTAGCAACAGGAAGAAAAATTGATAGTATTTACTATAAAGGTATAGATGTAGTAGATTGGAAATATCGTAAAGATTTAGGTAATACTCATTTTTCTTGTATAAATCAAAATATTGCTGATTTGGATTTTTCTACTGATACTTCCTTAAACATTCTTTTTTTCCCTAAATCGTTAAGTGAGATATCAGAAAGTGATTTAAGTTTATTTCTTAAAAAAATTGAACAAGGGACATTTTCTTCGAGCATTATTTATATTGTCTCTTCAACAATGGATTCAGGTTTTATTCATGATCAACGAAAATATGAACTAGTTAGAGACTCATTTATTAAAAGTGGATATAGATGTGAAAACTATAAAACAACTCAAGAAATCAAAGATAAACGTGCTTTTGTGTATCTTGATCCCGAGTTTGAGTACCCTGACCCCATTAAAAAATACATGATAGAATTAAATGAAAAGTGCCCAACGTATTCAGCGACAGGTAAAAATTGTGAAAACACCTGTAAATCTCAACTATCTCGATTGATAAGAACTTCCTTTTTTGTAGGGGAAGTATATGAAGAGAAAATTTTTGTG
>CAZXTX010000253.1:0-4576 GCA_964643695.1 uncultured Mariniphaga sp.
TTTAGTATCCAAAGGTTTAGAAAAGTCTGCCCATCCTAAATCATCCACTAAAATAAATAAGATATTTGGACTTTGGGGTTCAATTAAATTATTTTTCGTTGTATGTGCCTTAGCATAGCAATTTTCTACAAATATTAATTTTAGCCCTACAATAAAAATCACCGTCAATGACAAACAATATATTTTCCTCATAACTAGTAATTTAAAACATTATTCAATTAGTATTAATCCTAAATCATCGACAAAAACATTTTTTTTTGATTCAGAGTCATTCTTTACATATACTTTTACACTGGTATTATTCAAATCTGTTTTAAAACGTACAAGAGCCCTATTCCAATCAGATATACTAGTATTAAGTTTTTTACCGGTAAAAAAAGTGCTTTTTTGCTCCATATCGGCATTATCACTTATTCCTATATAACCACAACCATTTTTTTCAACTTTTAAAAAACCAGAAAATTCATACCATGCATTAGGAACCAAACCAATAATAGTTTGTGATATTTTTGCTCCTTGTTCAAGTTTTATACTATATTTCCCCATTCGCACATTCGCTGTATCTGGCGTAGTTTGATTTTTTATCTCTTCAATAATATTTACTTTTCCCTGTTCCACTATCCATGGTGACAGGTGATCTTCATGTTCAAAAGCAGAATTTCGGAGCATATTGCGATGAAGTGGTAATGAACGTGTGGTATCTATCTGCGGATAACAATCAAAGTTATGTCCAGGTATCCAATTTTCACCATTGTATTCATACGCTCCAATATCCGGTAATAATCCTGTAAATTTTGTTGTTATTCTTTCAATAGGAAAGGCTCGGTCAATTGCAATTGAATTATGTTTCAAATATTTATTTTCTATTAATTCAGTAAATTGTGTAATGTTGTTACTCCAAAAATAGTTATCCGCATTAATTTCGGCGTAACCGGAAAAAATATTATTCATAAATCTACAACCATACAAATCAGGTGAATATTTATTACCCCAAAACGATCGAAAACCAATCTGCTCCGAAACAAATGTGTTATTATATATTAAATGGAAATAACCATAATGATTAATCACCAATCCAAATTTACCAATTCCCCAAATTACATTATGATGAGATATTATATTTTGAGTTCCATGATCAAAATAAAGACCAACATCCAGATTATCGTCTTTATTGTCATGTAACCAATTGTAACGGATCTCTGAATTACCTCCTTCAATCACATTTCCATAAGTTATTCCCAAATCACTAGTTAGCATTCCCGAATAACTCAAGTCATTAAACTGTATTAGTGCCTGATACATACCTCCATAACTAATTACTGCGCGGCCACTTCGTGTGAGGGTACAATGACTAATAGTATTCCCTTTCCCATTTAACTGAATACTACTGGCATATGTACCAATATAATCTGTATCATGAATGTAGCAGTTAATTACTTTATTATATTCTCCATCAAGAACAACACCACAACCTGAACTGTAACCGATTTCACTATTTTGTATTATGCAGTTTTTCCCCTTTAAAACCACTCCTTTATCTGTTTGATTACCATAAAGATTATTGGCTTGAGATGAATGATAAGGATACAAAATTCTCATTTTATCCAATAAAATATGATTTGATTTTTCATCAGTTATAATAGTAGCTCCAAATATTTCCAAATTATTTATTATGATATGACTTCGGTTTCTAAGATCAAGTGCATACATTCTTTTTTTGTATCTGATATTATCAGGCGGAATCATATTTTTGTTTGCCAAAATGTATAATATTTTATCTTTTTTATCATAATACCATTCGTTTTCCGAATCTAATGCATCAAATATTCCAAAAATACGATACTGTGCATTATATGTAGCAACATGTTGATTTGGGCCACCAGCAAAGGGAGCATTATTTATTATTTTAAGATATTCTTCTCCAAATTCAACAACATTTGTGGTCCAGTTCGACCAATATTTGGGTGCATGTATCCACACACAAGCGTCTGTATAATCATAGTCAGGCAATGAATTATCAATAATAAAATTTTTTGTTGTACCTTTTCCCATATCAGACAAAACAGGAGTTAATAGATCATCTCCCTGATTCGGCCAACCTGCTAGATGCATCATTTTATCATCCTTAAAAACCTGATTTTCATGATCTAAATTTAAATTCACCTTCACTTTATAATAAGATTTCTCATGAAAAACCCATTCTCCTGATTTAATATGATTTAAGCCCGTTATTTGTACCTTATCGTTTTGATTCCAAGGTTGAAATGTGATTGGTGCTTCATATTTCCCTGAATTTAAGGGAACAATAGTTTCTGGATATACACCTTCACGTATAAAACAGTTGTCACCCGGGTGCATTATTAAGGCAGCTTCCTGAATAGTTTTAAACGGTGAGGTTATAGTTCCTTTACCTTTCTTTGTTGAATTACAATCTACATAATAATTTTTTCCAATTGCAATATAATGTGTACAAAGAAAAAATATTAATATGCTTATAAATTTTATTTTAAAAGTAAAAACCCAATATTTCATTTTTCTAACTGATTAACAACTGGCTCGATGGTATTTTTATGTTCTATAAGTGTGTTTTTTATTTCAGAAATAATTTCCGGATGTTTTTTTGAAATATTAATTCTTTCTTCAGGATCTAAATCAAGATTATAAAGAAGAGGAGGATCATGAATGGTCTTATCTCTATTTCCGTATTCATCCTGAGTATAAAAATGTATTTTATATTTTCCTTTCCTTATTGCATAAATATCAATGTCTCTGTAATAAAAAATCAGATCTCTTGGACTTTCTTCCCCGTCAATAAGTACTGAGCTTAAATCATATCCATCATATATTCTATCATCAGGCAATTTGCTATTTGTTATTTTACAAATAGTAGGAAATAGGTCTAAAGTACTACCGAGCTCAAAACTAACACCCGATTTGATTTTATTAGGCCACCAAAAAATAGTTGGCTCACGCATTCCTCCATCAAAGGTACCTCCTTTTCCACCACGCAAAGGACCTGCAGTTCCTCCGTATTCACCAAATCTTAACCATGGCCCATTATCTGAAGTAAAGATAACTAATGTGTTCTCTTCAATATTATTATTCCTAAGAGTTTTTAGAATCATTCCTACACTCCAGTCAATTTCTTCGACTACATCTCCGTATATTCCGCGTTTACTTTTACCTTGAAAATCTTCGGAAGCAAATAACGGAACATGAGGCATCGAATGAGCAAAATAAATAAAGAAAGGTTTATCCTTATTACTATTAATATAGTTTATAGCTTCTTCTGTATATCTTTTTGTTATTGTGTGTTGATTTACCGGTCTTTCAATAATTTCATTATTTCTCATTAAAGGCACATTAAAATATTCAATCTTTGGATTTGTTAAAGCATCCGGCACGTTTGAAACCCTATCCATATCATTACTATAAGGAAGTCCGTAATAATAATCAAAACCATGTGAAACAGGGAGATATTCAGGCAAATGACCTAAATGCCATTTGCCAATACAAGCTGTTTGATAACCAGCACTTTTTAATTGTTTGGCTAATGTAATTTCTGTCTGTGGTAACCCACCTTTTGAGTCAGGGAAAAGCACCCTTCTTTTTTCACTACTCATACCAGAACGAACCGGAAGACGTCCTGTTAATAATGCTGCTCTGCTTGGAGTACAAACGGGCGCAGCAGCGTAAAAGCTTGTCCACTTTTGTCCCTCAAAAGCCATTTGGTCTAAATGCGGAGTGTTTATTGACGGATTTCCATAAACACCTAAATCACCATATCCCATATCATCACAAAAGATTATTATTATATTAGGACTTTGTGTCTGAGATAGAAGGCTCAATGGCTTTTGCAATACGAATAGGATAATGATTACTAATTTAATTTTCATTTTAATTTCTGATTAATTTTATTTGCAAAACGTTCTCCAAGTTCCAGAATACCAATGGTATTAAAATGAACTTTATCGCCCGGGATAGGAGAATCTGGTTCATCACAACGCAGGGGTAAGTCATCGGTTTCAATAACAAAAGCACCTTTTACTGCCAGTTTGTGCCCTGAATTTTGGTCTGTATTTTTTTGTGCTTCACGAACTTCTTCACGTCCTGAATACCGCTCCAGCGGCACCGGAATCACATATCCGTAAATAAACAACATTTTAGGGGCATTCAACTGCTTCCGTATTCTTTTTATAAAATGATGAAGGTTATTGCCATAATTTCTGTTATTTTCCTTTCCTGCAATATCACGGGCATCAGCTTCACCTTGTTGCCAAACCATTGCCTTAATTTTCGGTTCATATCCTTGAGCTTTCAGTTCCCTGAGGCCGGCTTCAACAGTGTGAATAAACTTTTTAAACTCAGGCCCAAAGTTTGCCGTATCATTTTTATTCATTCCTGGAGCCCATTTTTCATATAAATTTGAACCAGACAAAGCATGTTTTATTAATGCAATTTCTCTATCCGGATTAAGTTTTTTTAGCTTTGTTCCCATACTCAATTCCACCCCAAACTTGTCAGGAGTTTCTGATGCCTGACAGAGTGCCCCCCATTCCAAAGCTGTACCACCACC
>CAZXTX010000254.1:0-4573 GCA_964643695.1 uncultured Mariniphaga sp.
ATTACCTTATTCAGTATGGTTAAATTGACCGTTTTTATAGAAGTGTTATATCGAGTTCATGTTAAATCCGGAACTTTAATATTTGATACATTTATTCCGATTTACCATATTTGCATTAAAAAAAAGAACATGAAAACCGCACGTATTATATTACTTTTTCCGCTTGCCCTTTTTAGATTAATACTGATAATTGCGATTTCATTTATAGTGGCTTATGCAGGATGGATCAGTCTCAAACTTTTCGGATTCAGCCGTAAACTTTTAGAACGCACATTGCGAGCCTGGGGTAAAAGTATTTTGTTTGTTTGCGGTATTAAAGTTGACAAAAACAAAAAACCCGATACAGAACAGTATATACTGATGGCAAATCATCGCAGCTATCTGGATATTTTTATTATTTCTGCATTTACACCATCGGCATTTGTTGCAAAATCGGAGCTGCAAAGATGGCCGTTTATAAAAACCGGAGGCAAAATTACCGGAATAATATTTGTTTCGCGCGAAGAACTTAAAAGTCTGGTCTCCACCATGAAAAAGATTGAAGCTACCATTGCCGGAAACATTCCCGTTACTTTATTTCCCGAAGGAACAACATTTAAAGGGCCGCTAACCAAACCTTTTAAAAACGGCAGTTTTAAAATTGCAGCCGAAGGCGGGTTTCCCGTAATACCGGTGGCAATTCATTATAAAGATGAAAAAGATGCATGGGTTGACGATGATACCTTTATAGGCCATTTTTTCAGGCAAATGAGCAAGCCTTTTACTCTGGTAACAGTTCGTTACGGAGAGCCGCTCACTTCAACCGACTATGCCGAACTGAGAGACAAAACCAAAGAGCAGATTAATTCAATGCTGCAGAAAATCAGTTTATCGCAAATCTGATTTTTTATTCTTCATTTTGAACCAGTAAAACAGAGGAATACCCGATAAGGCAGTTAGAACAGCAATTGACGATTCCCATGGTTTTTCAAAAAATGCAAAAACCAGAATAGTTATACTTACAAAAATATAAAAGATATGTACAAACGGATATCCCGGCAGTTTCAGCTTACTTTTTCCTGTTATTCTCAGTTTAAAAACACCCAAAACGGCAATAATAGGGAAAATTCCCAGTGAAAATCCCATATATACCAGTATCTGTTCAAAAGTACCGGAAAGTACCAGAATTACTGCGATTCCGCTCTGAAGCAGCAAAGCATTGTGCGGAACACCAAAACGGGGATGAACCGTTGAAACCCATTTAAAGAAATATCCGTCGCGTGCCATCGAGTAATAAACCCTCGGGCCTAAAATAATAAAGGCACTTAACGAAGAGAAGAGTGCAAAAGAGATTAACAGTGAAATAACTGTTCCGGCAAAGTCGCCAAATGCGAATTTAGCTGCCAGGCCGCCAATTTCAGGTTCACCAACTATCTGTTCGGGCGGAATGGCATAAACAAAAAACAGATTCAGGAAAAAGTATAAAAATGCAACAATGCCTGTTGATAAAAGTAATGACCCGGGAATTACTTTCACCGGATTTTTTATTTCGGAACCGATATATGTGGCAGAATTCCAGCCGCTGTATGCAAACATTATAAACATCAGCGAAAGGCCTATCGATTTCCATCCTGAAAAACTGAAATCAAAAGATTGTCCGGCATTTCCTGAAAAACCGATATTTTCAAAATTGCCCTTTCCAAAGGCAAACCCTGCAATTATCAGCCCTGCAACAAGTGCCACCTTCAAAATTGTCAGCAAATTCTGAATTTTTGTGCCAAACACCAAACCACGTGCATGAAGCAGCGAAAAGGCAAGAATAATAACTATTGCCAGCAAACGGCTGAAAGTTTCGGCAGTAATCAGGTGGCCGTATGTAAACCATGCCTGAAAATCGGGAAATGCAAGCAAAAAGTATTTACTGAAACCAATGGCAGATGCGGCAATAGGAGCCGAAAAACCTACTATAAGCGAAAGCCATCCGCTTAAAAAGCCGAGCATGGGATGAAACAATTTTGAAATAAAAGTATATTCGCCTCCGGCTTCCGGAAAGGCGGCACCCAGTTCGCCAAAGGCAAGTGCACCGCACAAAGCAACAAATCCGCCAACCACCCATAGAATCAACATCAACAAAGGGTTTCCGAGAAATCCCATCAGGTAGCCGGTTGTGGTAAAAATGCCGGCACCAATCATATTGGCAACCGCAATATTAACTACCGGAAACATTCCGAGTTTACGCTCAAGATTTTCTGAAGTTCTGTTCAATTCAATCTATTTTTCTGAAATTTTTCTGCTTATTGAAATACCCGGACGGCTGTTTTTGGCATAAGTGGTTTTATAATTTCCGAGACTTTCAACATATTCAAGAAACTCCGTTATACCATGAACCTTCATGGATGTATTGTGTGTGGTATAGCTTCCGCCTACTTCAAGCTTCGGGTTCAAATCGTTAAAGTAATTTATATACCAGTGCTTGTCTGCATCACAAAAAACAAAATCATATTTCCCGGGCAGTTCCGGCACCAAATCATGTGCATCTCCCAGCCTTGCATCAATAAAATCTTCAACCCCTGCCTTTTTAAAATTTGCCTTTGCCTTTACATAACGTTCTTTGTCAATTTCAATGGTTATCAGCTTCCCTCCGGTTTTACTGAGTGCCCAGGCTATCCATATTGCCGAATGACCTGTTGATGTACCAATTTCAACTGCATTTTTATAACCATTTTCAACAATAATGTCATACAGGATTTTACCATCGGAAATAGGGACATTCATATCGCGCCAGCTGTTTGAGTTGTCCACAAGAAATGATTTTATCTTCTTGTCCAGACTGTTTTCTGTTTCAGGATACTGTGCTTTTGTTGAAGAACAACTCACTGACACAATTATCAAAAACAATAATTTTAGTTTCTTCACAGGACTTTCATTTTTATTGAAAGTTCTAAAGATAAAAAAAATGAATTAACTACCTTGTTTTTTTGGTTCAGTATCTTCATTTTCAGAACCGACAATCACTGAATTATTTTCTTTATGTTCAAAAAACATGTTTAAAAATACCGGCACACTTTGCGAAGACACACTGTCAGGAGAATTGGAAAGATAAACAATTCCGATATTTTCATCAAGGCTTAAAGCAATTTCAGCCCTGTAGCCCCGCACATAGCCGCCATGATATGCTATTTCACGATTTTTGTAATTTATCAGCCGCCAGCCTATTCCATATCTTCTGTCGGTAACATTGTCCCAGTATTTGAAGTACCCCCTGCTTAGCGGTGTGATTATCTGCGGAGTAAAAACGGCAGTTTTAAATTCATCTTTCAAAACAGGGTTTTCATTGTCAATAATACCTTTCATAAAGTTGGCCATGTCTGAAATACTTGCATTTACACCTGCTGCCGGTGCCGTGGTATAATAACGGTTATTCAGCGGAATTACTTTTCTTACTGCTCCTCCCTGATGCGGATAGGCTTTATTTGGATTATCCCTGAAACTTGAAAAATCAGTTGATGCATTTTCCATTTTTAGCGGTTCAAATAATTTTTCTTTAACCAGCCGGCTATAGTTTTTAGATGTTTTTGCAGTCAGAACGGTATCTAAAATACTGAACATTACATTTTGATATCCATATACCTGTCCGGGCTGAGCGGTAATATTCGCCTGATTCAGCCTCTCAAAAATCTGTGAGAAAGGAACATGTGCCTCTACCAAATCATCATAGGCGTGCGGAACCACACCGGTTGAGTGTGTCAAAAGGTTGCGGATAGTCATCTGATTGGCACTTTCACTGTTTTTAAGTCTGAATCCCGGAATGGATGATTTAACAGGTTCATCCAGGTCAATTATCTTCTCCTGTGCCAAAATTCCGGTTAATATGCCGGTAACGGGTTTTGAAACCGATGCCAGTCTGAAAACCGTGTTTTCATCAACCGGTTCGTCACTGTCAAATTTGCGCTTTCCGTAACATTTCATAAAAGCAGTGCGATCTTTGTAAACTACGGCAACCGCAGCACCAACAGTTCCCGTTTTTGTAATTTCCTGAAAAAGCCAGTTGTCATAGTCATTAAACAATCCTTCCATTTCTGCCACTTCCCTGTCAGTTTGCGCCGAAACAACCTCAGAATGTTTTTTAACAATGAAGGTTGAAGATTTAATCCGGTGATTAACTGTTATCAGCAGAATAAAGAAAGTAAGACCAAGCAATATTAATAGTTTGTGCTTTTTCATAAGTTTGTAATATTTTTAAACATAATGATTACACCATTTTACTTAAATCCGGTACAAAATAAATGTTTCATCAAAAGAAACCCTATTTTAAATCATTTATTTTTGAAAAAGTTGTTGTTGATAATTTTTTTAAATTCCGGAAAATTAAAATTAAAAAAATGATAAAAGAAGCCTGTGTTGAAACTTTTGAAGAAGCGTTGCTGGCAGAACAGCGCGGTGCCGGGAGAATTGAACTCTGTTCCGATCTGGCAAACGGCGGTTTAACACCTTCAGCAGAACTTACGATAAAAACATGTTCAACCCTGAAAATTCCGGTAATGGTAATGATCAGGCCGAAAGCCGGAGATTTTGTTTATACCGAAGAGGAAAT
>CAZXTX010000255.1:0-4570 GCA_964643695.1 uncultured Mariniphaga sp.
CCAATCGGTATTAAATATCATTTAAGAATAAAACTCTATCTTTACACCATATAATGAACCCAATATGATTGGAAGATTTTTTCATACACCAACTCCTAAAAAGTTCTCGATAACCCCGAGATGGTGGGATCCTGATAAAGAGGAACGAGAAAACAGGGAGCGAAGAATTAAGGAAGAACTGGGAATTAAAGATGAAACCGGCAGCAAAGGCAAACCATACCGGCAATCTATTAAAGGTTCTTTCAGGCAGGCACGCGAAACACTGTCGCGTTCGTCTGAAAATGCAAGGAGAAAATCCAACAAACGGTTAATTATCCTGATTCTGATATTGACTATAGTTTTTTATCTGTTTTTTTATTCCGATTTTACCTTTTTTTAGTGAGTGATATTGTTCAATTATTACCAGATTCGGTAGCAAACCAGATTGCTGCCGGTGAAGTTATTCAGAGGCCTGCCTCAGTTGTGAAGGAGCTTGTTGAAAACGCACTGGATGCAGGAGCCGATGAAATAATCATTGATATTGAAGATGCCGGCAAAACCTCAATAAGAATTTCCGATAACGGTTGCGGTATGTCACCCACCGATGCCCGCATGAGTTTTGAACGCCATGCAACATCAAAAATAAGCTCGGCAAACGACCTCTTCAGCATACGCACAATGGGTTTCAGGGGTGAGGCACTTGCATCGGTTGCTGCCATTGCAGATGTAGAGCTGAGAACCAAAAGAACCGAAGATGAAGTGGGAACCAGAATTCATATTATTGGTACTGAGGTAAAAACACAGGAACCGGTTGCATCGGCAAATGGTACAACAGTTACCGTTAAGAATCTGTTTTTCAATGTTCCTGCACGCCGCAAATTTCTTAAAGGCAATACTACCGAACTAAAGCATATTATTAATGAAATTCAGCGGGTGGCAATCCCGAATCCCGAAATAAAATTTTCATTTTTTCATAATAACTCTTCATTGTATGAACTGATTAAAAGTAACTCAAGGAGAAGAATTACAGATGTTTTCGGAAAAAGCATAAACCACAGCCTGATACCCGTAGTGGAAAAAACCAGTATCGTAAATATTTCCGGTTATGTGGGGCAGCCAAAATATGCACGCAAAACAGTGGGTGAACAATTTTTCTTTGTTAACAGGCGGTATATGCGTCATCCGTATTTCCACAGGGCAATTATGCAGGCATACGAAAAACTGCTGCCTTCTGATGCTTTTCCGTCATACTTCCTGTTTCTTGAGACTGATCCGTCAGTTATCGATATTAATGTTCATCCCACCAAAACAGAAATAAAATTTGAAAATGACCGGGATATATGGCAGGTAATTTTTGCTGCGGTACGTGTTTCGCTTGGAAAGCACAACGTGGTACCCTCAATTGATTTTGACCAAAGCGGAAGCATTGACATTCCCGTTCGCGAAAAAGATGCAGGCAAAATAAGCTATCCTGAAATTAAGGTTGACCCCAATTACAATCCTTTTGATACAGACAATACCCCTTCTTTAAGAATTCCGGGAAGCACATTTAAAGAGACTCGGGGACTTGACAGGTGGGAAGACCTTTACAAAGGCACACAGCTAATTTTAAAGCCAGAAGATGATTCGGAACCGGCAGAACGCGACACAGTTTCACGACTTTCGCATGAAACAACACAGTGGAAAAAGACACTTCAGCTGAAACAAAAATATATTTTGTCGCCGGTAAAATCGGGATTGATGATAATTGACCAGAAACGGGCACATGAACGCATTCTTTTTGAAAAATTTCTGAAAATATTAAAGTCTGATTCTGTAGCCAGCCAGCAGCAGCTTTTCCCACACACTCTTGAACTTCAGCCGGGTGATTCGGAGCTGCTGAAAAGTATTCTGGATGATTTGTCTGCTTTGGGTTTCGACATTCGCGAATTTGGAAAAAACACATTCGTGATAAACGGAACTCCGGGAGAGCTGGATACCAGTTCGCCGGCATCAATTATTGAAAAACTTCTTGAAGAGTATAAAAGCTCACCGGTTAACGCCAAATCAAAAGCAAGGGAGCAAATTGCCATTTCACTTGCAAAAGCATCGGCACTTGACTATGGCACAGAACTTATGCAGGAGGAGATTGACCATTTAATCGACAAACTTTTTGCATGTTCAACTCCAAATTATTCACCTGACGGAAAAAAAACCCTTACAATTATACCGCTGGATGACATTGAAAAAATTTTTAACAAATGACGAATTGTCTTTATCTTTCAACAATAAACTTATGGCCCGGCATTTGCGTAACGGCCAGTTAAATTTTTAATTATGAATTACCGACCTGCAATGAGTTCAATTCCACCGGTAGTAAAAAACCTCATTATCATTAATGTGTTGTTACTAATTGCCACATTTATACTTCACAACAGTGGTGTTGACTTAGTTGAATACCTTGGAATGCATTATCCGGGATCCGATAAATTCAGACTGCACCAGATTATTACGCATATGTTTATGCATGGCGGCATGATGCACCTGTTCTTCAATATGTTTGCCTTATGGATGTTCGGCAGGGTTCTTGAAAATATCTGGGGTTCCAAACGTTTTCTGGTTTATTATTTTGTTACCGGTCTGGGAGCAGTTGCCCTTCACATGTTTGTAAACCACCTTGAAATTGCATCAATGCAAAACACTATTGAAGCGTTCAAAAACACCCCTTCACCAGAAGTTTTAGAACGTTTTGTAAACAAACATCTGAGCAATCCGTCACCGCAGGTTCGCGATTTCATAAACTCCTGGTACGACAACAAATCTGCATCAGCATTTACTCCCGAAGGATTAAGCCTGATGGAACGAATTCTGAATATGAAAATAGATATTCCCACAGTTGGTGCATCAGGTGCCGTATTCGGTGTATTGCTGGCTTTCGGAATGCTTTTCCCAAATACACAGCTGATGCTGCTTTTTCCGCCAATTCCCATAAGGGCAAAATATTTTGTTATCGGTTACGGACTGATTGAATTATACCTTGGTTTTTCACAGCCCGGCAGCAATGTGGCGCATTTTGCACATTTGGGAGGTATGCTGTTCGGTTACCTGCTGATAAAATACTGGAATAAAACCACAAAACATTTTTACTGATTTTAAAACCGAAAAAGTATAAAAATAAAGCTCTGACAAATGATAGTTGAAATTTGGGACGATATAAAAAGCACCTTCAAGCATGGCTCTGCTCTCACCAGACTGATTTACATCAATCTCGGAGTTTTTCTTGCAGTTAAGCTTATTGGTGTCTTTTTTTATCTGTTCAACCAGCATCACTATCTGATTGAATGGCTTTCGGTACCGTCTGAGCCGGATATGCTGCTGCTCAGATTCTGGACACCTTTCACCTATATGTTTCTTCATTCGGGTTTTTTACACCTGTTATTCAATATTCTGGGGCTGTACTGGTTCGGAAAGCTTTTCCTGTATCAGTTTGAAGGTGAAAAGCTGCTCAGCGTCTATCTGATGGGCGGTTTATCGGGAGCCCTGTTTTATGTTCTGGCATTCAATATTTTTCCTGCTTTTGCATCAGTAAGTGCCATACTTCTGGGTGCATCGGCATCGGTTTTTGCAATTTTAACGGCAATAGCGGTTTATAATCCAAATCGCGAAATCCGTATTTTTTTCATTGGTCGTTTCAAGTTAAAATATATTGCGATATTTTATGTTTTGCTTTCAGTAATAGGAATATCGGCATCAAATCCGGGTGGAAATCTGGCACATTTAGGAGGTGCCGCATGGGGATGGTTTTATATTTCACAGTTAAGAAAAGGAAAAGACCGCGGAGCCGGACTTGTGGCTTTCATTGATAAAATTGCACAATGGCTGAAACCAAAAGAGCGGATGAAAGTAACTTTTAAACAGCAGCAACCTCCGCCAAAAGACGATTACGATTATAACCGGCAAAAAAACAATGAGCAAAAAGAGATAAACAGAATTCTTGACAAAATTGCTGAATCGGGCTATGACGGCCTAACCAAAAAAGAAAAGGAAATGTTATTCAAACAAGGAAAAAAATAACTGAATATTATCTTATACGAATTGTATTTACAATCGGTATAAATTTTCACACTTTATTTTTAGTAAAATTTTTCGAAAAACCTTTTCAGGCATGGAACACCAGCAACGGAGTTTTTGTGTGAAAAACCATTCTTCGTGCAACACTCGGATTAAACAGTCTTGAAATCATATTTCGCTTACGGGTTGTAAGAGAAATAATATCAATGCTGTCTTCTTTAATAAACTTTTCAATGGCATCTAAAATATTATCACCCACCAGCAGGCGGCATTCAAAGTCTTTGCGTTCATATTTGTTTCTCAAAATATTCTTCATGCCTTCCAGACGGGCTTTATCCCATTCAGAACCATCAATTTTACCTACATGAACACAAAACACCTTAACATCAAAAGGCCTTAACAATCCAATGAGCTTATTAATTGCCAGAAAATCCTTCTCATCAAAATTAGTTGCATAAACAACATTTCTGATATCCGTAATCTCTTTTTCGGGTGAATCCTCAGGAATAACCAGTACCGGAACAGTTGCATTGTAAATCAC
>CAZXTX010000256.1:0-4550 GCA_964643695.1 uncultured Mariniphaga sp.
ATTGAAATTTGTCAGTCGGCAAATAATGTGATTGAAATGATTTTTCTTTTCATGCGTGAGGGAATTAAAGCAATGAAAGATATAAATCCGGTATTTTTTCGTGATATGGAAAAGCTTTATCCCAAAACCTGGAAAAACATACAGGAAAGTCATGAAAAAGAAGCGATTGACCTAACCGAAGAAATCCTGCAAAATGGCATTGAACAGGAGCTTTTCAGACCCGAAATAAACATTTCGATTGTTGCCAGGCTTTTTCATAAACAGATGAATCTGTTAGCCGATGACAAGATTTTTCCGCGTGACGAGTATAACTATATTGATGTGTTCCAAAACCTTGTAACAAATTTTGTTCGTGGAATTTCCACTAAAAAAGGTATTGAAATTATTGAATCAACAATGAACGAATAAAATATTAAACAATTTGATATGAGAAGAAAACAGATTATTTTACTTTTTTTGGGAGTGCTGCTCTACGGCACGGCGTTCTCTCAGCAGAAACTCACCCTCAGCCTCGATGCAGCCAAAGAGTATGCTCTCAATTACAACCGCACCATCAAAAATTCAGGACTTTCGGTTAACCGTTCGCAGCAGCAGCTGTGGGAAGCAATTTCGATAGGATTGCCTAAAATTGATGCAAGTGCCGATTATTCCAATGCCCTTGGTGCGGAAATAAGCATTCAGTTTGTTGACACATTACCTCCCTCAAAAATTCCGATTAAGCCCAGCAGTAATTTCAACCTTCAATTAGGACAGCTGATTTTTAACGGCGGATATTTAGTCGGAATTCAGACAGCAAAACTGGCACAAAAACTTTCGGAAAAAAATCTTGTAAAAACAAAGCAGGATGTACTAAGCCAGGTGATTGAAAGTTATTATCTTGTTTTAATTTCTGAAGAATCGCTGTCTATATTGAAATCGAACGTAAAAAACCTGAATGAGGTGTATAAAAAAACAGAACCTCTCGTGCGTGTCGGTATAATAGAAAAAATAGAAATTGACCAGCTTTCGGTTCAGGTTAACTCGCTTAACAATGCAG
Organism: uncultured Mariniphaga sp.; assembly: GCA_964643695.1. Lineage (GTDB taxonomy): Bacteria > Bacteroidota > Bacteroidia > Bacteroidales > Prolixibacteraceae > Mariniphaga. The sequence continues at coordinate 1,037 of CAZXTX010000256.1, forward strand.
TAAGCTCAGCCGAAAGACAACTTGAAACGGTAAAAAACCTTTTGCGCATTCAGCTTGGCGTAACGGCAGATACCGAAATTGAACTATCGGAATCACTTGCCGGCTTTATGTCTGACAATCCGGCTGACGGTATTTACAACTCATTTACCGCAAACCAGAATCTCGATTTTCAGCTTTTGGAAGTGCAGGAGGAGATTACCGAAAAACAAATAGACATGCAAAAAGCAGGTTATTTACCTACCGTTACCGGTTTTTACAGCTACACCGAAAAAATACTAAAACCCGCTTTTGACATGGCTCCAAAGCATATTGTCGGATTTCAGATGAATATACCTGTTTTTTCAAGCGGTGAACGCAGATCGAAAGTAAGACAGGCAAAAATTGACCTCGAAACTACACGCAACACAAAAGCACTTGTGGAGGAACAGCTTGGGATTCAGTTTAAGCAGTTGCAGTTTAATCTGAAAAGTGCAATTGAAAGTTATGAAGTTCAGAAAAAAAACATTGAAGTTTCAAGAGATGTTTACCAGAACCTGAAAAGAAAATATGAACAGGGCATGATTTCAAGTCTTGAGTTAACCACTGCCGACAACAACTATCTGAAAGCAGAATCGGACCATTTGCTTGCCATGCTTGAAGTGCTGCAGGCTCAAAATGCACTCGACACATTAACCGGAAAAATAATAAACAATTAAGACAATAATGATGAAACAATTTAAAAATTTAACAGCTGTAATTATTCTCGCAGCAGCCGTTTTAAGCGGATGTTCCGACAAGCAGCAGAAAAAAGGCGAAGCAGTTAAATCTGACTTATCCGCAGCAAAAAAAGAGATGGTAAGAGTAATGGAACTGCAGATGCAAACCGTTGCACGCTCGGTGGAATACCCTGCAACGCTTGATCCTTTTGAGGAAGTTCATCTGGTTCCCGTATCACCCGGACGCATAGAAGCTATTTATGCCGATGTGGGCGACCGTATCACCAAAGGAAAACTGCTGGTGCAAATGGACAAAACACAGCTTCATCAGGCCGAAATTCAGCTTAAAAACCTTGAAGCCGATTTCAGCCGGCTCGATACACTCTCCAAATACGGAAGTGTGGCACAGCAGCAATTCGACCAGTTAAAAACACAATATGAAATTGCCAAATCAAATGTGGAGTTTCTGAGACAAAACACACAACTGATTTCACCTTTTAACGGTGTAATATCGGGCAGATACTTTGAGCCCGGCGAAATGTTTTCAGGTACGCCAAACACCCTTGCCGGAAAAGCCGCCGTGCTTTCTCTGGTACAAATCAGCCAGCTAAAGGTAAGAGTACCACTTTCGGAAAAGTATTTTCCTTTGGTAAAAACAGGTATGGAAGCCGACGTAAAAGTGGATATTTATCCCGACAATGATTTTAAAGGAAGAATACACAGGATTCACCCTACCATTGACCCGCTGAACCGGACATTTAATGCCGAATTAATTGTAAACAACAATTCAGGGCTGCTCAGGCCCGGAATGTTTGTACGCATAACCCTGGATTTGGACAAGGAAGAAGCCATAATTCTGCCAAGCAATGCAGTATTGAAACTACAGGGATCAAATGAACGGTATCTTTTTGTGGAAGAAAACGGAACCGCAAAACGTATATCCGTTACAATAGGAAAAAGATATGACGACAATATTGAGGTTTTTTCGGAAATACTTAGCCCCGGAGACAAAATCATAATAAGCGGACAGTCGCGCCTGTTAGATGGTGTTGCCGTTCAGGTGGTTAATTAACAGAAGAAAAACCTTCATTAAAAGAAACAAAAATGAGTATTTATAAAAATGCAGTAAACAAACCTATTACCACTCTTATGATTTTTACCGCAATTGTGGTAATGGGCCTGTATTCACTGGTAAAAATTCCGGTTGACCTCTACCCTGAAATGGACCCGCCGTATATTTCAGTTATGACGGCTTATCCGGGAGCAAATGCCAGCAATATTGAATCGAATGTTACCAGAATAATCGAAGATGCCCTGAACTCGGTGGATGATCTTAAAGAAATCACATCCGTTTCAACAGACAACCTGTCGGTTATTACTCTGGAATTTGAATGGGAAAGCAATCTTGATGAAGCCACAAACAATATCCGTGATGTTCTTGATATGATTATTAAATCATTGCCGGAAGAGATTGAAAGGCCTCAGATTTTCAAGTTCAACACCAGCATGATGCCAATTTTATTTTATGCGGTTACGGCATCTGAAAGTTATTCGGGACTTGAAAAAATACTTGAAGAGAAAATTGTAAATCCGCTGAACCGTGTTGACGGAATAGGCTCTATCGGCCTGATGGGAGCACCAAAGCGGGTAATTTACGTTGATGCCGACCCCAGGCTGCTTGAGGCATATAACCTTACCATTGAGCAGATTGGCAACACCATTGCAATGGAAAACATGGATTTGCCTTCGGGAAACATTAAAATGGGAAAAATTGACTATCAGCTTCGGGTTCAGGGAGAATTCAGAACCAGTTCCAGACTTGAAAATCTGGTAGTGGGCAACATGGCCGGCAAACCTGTTTACATCCGCGATGTTGCAACAGTTCGCGACTCAATAAAGGACCTTTCTCTGGACGAGAAAATTAATGGCTTTCCCGGCCTCAGAATGCTGGTAATGAAACAGTCGGGAGCAAACACGGTAAGAGTTGCACGTGAAGTAAGCAAAAATATTGAAAGCCTGAAAAGCACATTACCGCCCGATATAAAAATTGAACAGATAATGGACTCTTCTGATTTCATTAAAGGTTCAGTCAACAATCTGACACAAACACTGCTTTATGCACTTGTATTTGTTGTGCTGATTATACTTTTCTTTTTAGGACGATGGAGGGCAACTTTTATTATCGTGCTCACCATTCCTATTTCGCTTATTGTGGCATTCCTCTACCTGTTTATTACAGGAAGTTCAATTAATGTCATTTCGCTAACCTCGCTCTCCATTGCAATAGGTATGGTGGTTGACGATGCCATTGTGGTGCTTGAAAATATCACCCGCCATGTTGAGCGCGGTGCTACACCACGTGAAGCAGCAATTTATGCAACAAACGAGGTATGGCTTGCCGTAATTGTCACAACACTTGTGGTGGTAGCTGTATTTTTCCCGCTGACACTTGTGGGCGGAATGACCGGCGTTATTTTCAAACAATTGGGATGGATTGTTACAATAACCGTGGTTACCTCTACTGTAGCGGCAATTTCACTTACCCCGATGCTTGCTTCAAGAATGCTGAAACTGCGTCCAAAAAAGGGAAAAGTAAAAAGATTCAGTTATGAAAACACAATTGAAAAATGGCTGGATTCGCTTGACAGTTTTTATGGAAAAACATTGCGGTGGACACTCAGGCACAAAACTTTCACATTGTTCATTTCATTGGCAGTTTTTGTGGCTTCATTAATCCCGATGAAGTTTATTCAGACCGACTTTATGCCGGAATCGGACGAAAGCAGGCTTTCTGCCTCTGTTGAGCTGCAAACAGGTAT
>CAZXTX010000257.1:0-4549 GCA_964643695.1 uncultured Mariniphaga sp.
GCAATTGACAGCAAAAAAAAGGTTGTCCTGAAAACAGAACAACCTTTCTCTATAAGTATATATTAGTTCCAATTCAACCTAATAGGGCTTTCCGGTTCCCTGCAAAAGCCAAAATTTTGAGTAAAAATGGTCACTTGATTGGTTGGCAGGAACATAACTTGTTTTTTCAAGTTTGTCAACTGCCTCCTGATATTTTTCCTTAAACTTAGGATCTGCAAATGGTTCGGGATAAGCAAACCTGAGTGGAAGGGCAAAGCCAAATGCAGGATTTGCTGCCGGCACTAATGCCGGATAACCAGTTCTTCTCCAATCAAACCAAGGTTCTGCCTGTAACCATAAAGCAACCCACTTTTGCGTAAGAATAAGTTCCTGCTTATTACTTATAGAAGAGTTATTGTAATTTACCAAAGGCTGATTGTAAAAAGTTTCAAAATCAAAACTTTTGGCATCAGTCAATATTTTATATTGTTCCATCGATGCCTTTATACCTTTTTTGTAATGGTCTTCAGGATTTGAAACTCCGTAATCACCCAGCAAAGCAGCTTCGGCCAGTATAAACTCAACTTCAGCGTAGGTTATTAATGATGGATTAACAAAATCATTTTTATCTTCAAAATAAACTGGTGACAGATAGGAAATGTAGGTACTCCTTGGATCTGGATAGTCTCTTGCACCATTACCTCTGTTGTAATTAGCTAAAAAATCGAGACTAGAATAACCAATAGGTAATCCAACATAAAAAGAAGTATCAAGGCTTGTATCCGTTGTCGGCAGAATAGTTACAGAATAACTCTTACCCAAAACATCAGTATATGTAATGTTAGTTTCCTCGGTGGCATTAAAATCCCATTTTCTTTCAACCGGGTTTACCCATCGATGAAGCCTTGGGTCATTCCGTTCTTTCAGAAAATCTACTATACTTTTACCAGGTTTTTCTGAATATGGCCTGCTGGATGAGTTAATTAATCCACCTGAAGCAGAATTCTCTTTTGCCAACCCTAAAAGTATTAGTGTCGCATTATCAGCATTGCTTCCAAAGACTTTATTTGCCGCATCTTTAAACTCATTTACAGTGTTTATACTAAGTTCGCCCTTTTTATTGTGCAGCCGCAGGCTGTATCTTAGTCTGAGAGAATTGGCAAATTTTATCCATTTATCCCGGTCGCCTTTATAAAAAAGATCCGAAGAAGGTAAAACACTCAGTTTGGGATCCAAACCTTCAAGTAATTTGGAAGCTTCTTTCAAATCAGTTAAAACTCCCTCATAAACATCTTTTTGTGAGTCAAACTTTGGAAAAAGCAAACTTGTTCCTGCCTGCAGTGATTCTGAATACGGACAATCCCCGAAAAGATCTGCTATTAAGCCGAAAATATAGGATTTCATCACAAGTGATGCAGCCATAAAGAATTTATTATTATCCTTTTCGCCTAATTCGTACATCAGCTTATTTGTTCTTAATATATCGTAATATCCTGCCCAATAACCTTTTTCCCACTGATAACAGTTTTGTCTTACAGCCTGATATTCAGTTCCCCTTTGTACATATTGTAAAGCACCGGCAATTTCACTTCGTTCATAAACAAGGTTGTAATAACTCATTGTTGTGTTGGATAAAACATAAGAAAGAAGATAATTTGGTGAAACCTCCTCTGCATTGTTAGGGCTTTTATTCATCTCGTCAAAATCACCATAACATGAGTGAATGATTTGCCCCAATAGTATTATTATTAAAATTAAACCTGTTTTTTTCATGATTGTTCAAATTAAAATTCAACATTTAGTTTAATACCATAAGAACGTGCCCATGGTGTAACGTTGTAATATTCAGCCCCCTGAACCCAGCTGCTTCCGCTAACCCTGAAAGCAAGCTCCGGGTCAACCGGAATTTTGGCTTTTGTCCAGGTAAACACGTTTTGTGAAATAAGAGAAAGTGAAACATTACTTAAATTCAGACTTCTGATTAATTCTTTAGGTAACCTGTATGTTACTGACAACTCTCTTAATTTTATATATGATGCATTATAAATATTATTTCCACCATAATATCTGGTTGTTCTCTGGTTTGCCTCAAAAGGAGTCATCCAGACTGTTCCCTCACCTCCAAGGTTTTCGATATAACCACCTTTGCCGTCTTCACGAACGCCGGGTACAAAGCTGGCATCATTTATATAAACTTTTTCACCAGTATTCTTATTTGTGTATGATCTGGATTCCTGAGTTTTTTGATCCGGCCAGGGAAAACCGCCATAGTCGCCTGTGCGGCCGCCAACCCATAAGTTGAAGTACTTGTCAGGATTATCCTTAATTTGCTGTACAATATCCTTGTTTCTGTCATAATCCACTCCCGAAAATGTTTGTTCCAGCCAGCCGTTATTTCTAAAGAATTCCATACTTCTTGAATAAAAATCACCACCTGCTCTCCAGTCAAAATTGGCATACAGGGTAAAGTTTTTATATCTTATAGCAGGCTGAATACCCATTAGAAATTTATGGTTGAAATTACCAACCTTTTCAATATTATCTTCCCTGTTATCGACCTGTGGCCTGCCATTTGCGGCAATAATCGGATAACCGTAATATGGTGAGCTTTTATCTTCAACTTTCAGGAACGGATATGCAAATATATCACCAATATCACCGCCAACATAAGTTCTGACTCTTGTTTCACCAGTAGATTCAAAGGGGAAATATGTTATTCCTTCAGCCAGTTCAACAATTTTTGTTCTGTTCCTTGTTAAGCTTAAACCCAAATCGGCAGTGAAATTTCTTTTTCTAATTATACTGTTGTTAAGTGAAATATCCCAGCCCCTGCCACGGACAAGTCCTGCATTAATCTGTTTGGCAGTTGCACCTGATTCAAATGGAATTGAAATACTTAATACCTGGTTTTTATTGTCAACCGTGTAATAGGTAGCGTCCAGATTTATTCTTTTATCAAATAAGGACAGGTCAAAACCAATTTCCTGTGAAGTTGCAATTTCCGGTTTTAATTCAGGATTTCTCAGAGTTCCTGGCATATACATGCGTTTTGAATCACTCCAGTCAGTTGTGGCGGCATAGTACTGAGTTAATGAATAAGCTCCCACATCATTACCTACCTGTGCATATCCTGCCCTTAGTTTGGCAAGGTCAATCCATTCCGGCAAATGCAGCATTTCGTTAATTAAAATGCTTAAAGAAGCTGAGGGATAAAAGTATGATCTGTTGTTTTTTGGCAATGTGCTCGACCAGTCATTTCTTGCAGTAAGGTCCAGATAAATCATGTTCTGATATCCCAGTGAAAGCGACCCGTAAACACTGTTTACTGCTCTCTGGCTCCATGAACTGCCATATGAAACTGTTCCCGGCATCCCGTTGGAGATGGTGTATAATCCGGGTAATACAAGCTGTGATGCTTCATTTGAAATTCCATCAGCGTAATTGTAACGAATATTACCACCCAAATTTGCATCAAGGCTTAAAACATCAAGTATGTTTTTGTTATACATAAACATGCCTTCCCAGTTCTCTTCTTTTGATAAACTTCTGTAAATTGAGTATGACCCATTGGGGCTTTTAAAATCACTCCATGCAGTTCTTGACTCATTTCTTTGGTTTATTACATTAGTTATATATCTTGCCAAAAAATTCAAATCTTTATAAATACCCCATTCAAGTTCAAGCTTTGCCATTGTCTGATTTCGTTTAAAACCTGTAATGATTTCGTAAACATTGAAATAAGGGTTGTTCTGTTTTGGTTTACTTTTCCTCTGTTCAATATTTTCCTGCCCTGCCAGCCAGTAATCCTTAAAATCGCGAATATCTATCTGTACTCCCATTTCAAGAACAGATCTGGCAGGGTCCTGACGGTCTGCGTTCAGAGTTGGCCTGTTGTCTGATCCTGAAGAATAAATATTTGCAACTGCACTGACTTTTAAATTATCTGCAAGATTATAAGTACCGTTAATTCCAATTGTTTTTTTAGAATAATCGGTATTAGGCACGATACCTTCGTTTTCCAAGTTCCCTATTGAAACACGAAAGTTAGCTTTATCAAATCTGCCATTAAAAGCTAAATTATTAGACTGGCTGAATCCGTTCCGGTAAAAATCCTGTTGTCTGTTCGGATAAGCCACCAGCGGCTGAATGGCTTTCCCGTCGTTTTCGGTTAATGATTTATCCCACTGATAGGAATCGGGAAACGTACCATCTAAAATCGCACCCCATGATTCATTTTCCTCTTCACCCAGATTGTGGGAGCCTGCTTTCCCTGAAGCAAACATAGACTGAAATGGTACAAAATGATAAGGCACATCAAGCATATATGAAGTATTAAAAGATACGCCTATATCTTTTTTAGCTCCTTTACCTGACTTTGTAGTAATCAGAACCACACCGTTACCGGCTCTTGAACCGTAAAGTGCTGCCGCACTTGGCCCTTTAAGAACTGACATTGATTCAATGTCTTCTGTATTCAGGTCAGAAATTGCATTTCCAAGGTCTGCTTCTTTATAGTTATTATTAATACTGTTGCTTACAGGAACACCATCTATTACAAAAAGAGGCTGAT
>CAZXTX010000258.1:0-4540 GCA_964643695.1 uncultured Mariniphaga sp.
TTAAGTTTCTTTATTTTGCCGTAAATAATGTTCAGAAAATGAAACAATCTTTATTATATGTGATTTTTAGTTTTTGTTTAGTTTCGCTTTTTGCAGAAAGTGTTCAGGCACAATCATATAAAAGTCTTGCTCCTTATACATTTGTCAGAAAAGAGTTTAATTCAGGTATTTTATTCAATTACGGAAATGAACGTGAGGAATTAAGATCGGACAGTGCCAGATTTTTCGACAGGCAATCCCGGGGTCAGGGGATATATAAATGGGAAAGCAATAATATGAGATTTTTGCAAAACCGGCAGGAGTCATGGGGATTTTCAATTGCTGCGGGCCCGTTTGCCGGTAACGGCAGTTTTATTGACAGTACCAGTGTGAGTAAAACAGATGCTTCACAAAAGATTTTTGGAATTCGCGGAAATGCCGCAGCTGATTATACCAGCCGTTTTTATTTTGATGAAAAAACTTATACTCTTTTAAGCGTAAATGTTTGGGGACGGTATGGTGTGTTTGAGAGGCATGCTAAAGGAAACATTATTGATTCCAACTTTGTGGTTCAGCCATATAACGAAAAAAAGGTGTTATCTCAGTTTAGATACGGCCTGAGTGCCAAATCAGGATGGGGAACAGGAAGATTAAATCCCGTGAATAATTATATGACTGCTGCATTTATACTGAAAGAGTTTTTTCCGGAACGGCTTTTTTCCGAAGAGGAAATAAGGGCAGTTGCATTTGAAGCCGGAAGGATAAAACAAAACAGAAGTGCCCGTAAAGGCCATTCCGCACAGGAAGAAACAGAACAGCTTGTTGATTTTATCAGAGAACAATTTTTGCTGAAACTGCCCGGTGAAGCTGTTTCAGTTTGGAAATTGTCAGAATTCAGGCCCCGTTTTGATGGCTCGCGATTTGAGTTAGGCCCGTTTTTCAACTATTTTAACCGTGAACCCGATTTTGTTTATGGTGGTTTTGTAAAGTATGAAAACAGCAGGTTTTGCACTCTTAACCGGAACAGAAATTTCAGTGCAATGCTCAGTTACAACAGTTATAAAAAGAGAGACTGGGTTTTGGCAGAATTAAACCTGGGCTGGAATTTCTATCCTTCCTTAAATTCGGAATACGGTTTTGGCATGAAGTATATTCCGGCCATGGTTGTAAGTGGTTTGCCCGAAAGAGATCAGGTTCATCACAATTTTGTTCCGTATATTGAATATTTCAGTCAGATAAACTCAAAATACAGGGTTGCTTCATCATTTGTCTGGAATATTTCACAAACCGGCCGCTTTGTTGTGCCGGGACCCGAAATAACTGTTTCGTTATACAGAAGCAGGTATTAAACCCTGAGGAAAATTTTCTTTTTATACATATAATATAATATCAGCCAGGCAACTGCAAGTCTTCCAAGAATAAGTACCAGATCACCGCTTTCTCCAAGAGGATTGGCAATCCACCCTACAAAAAATGACCCTATACGCTGAATATCCACAAGTCTGGATAAAAGATAAATGAAGATGGAGTTCATTCCGATTACCCTGAAATAGAATGACCATTTTTTGAATCCCCATACATCAATTATTAAATAGAAAAGTGCAATAAGCAGAAAGCTGATTCCTCCTGTAAGAAGATTGAAAGTTGAAGTCCAGCATTTTTTGATAATCGGGTAAACAGGAGACAGTGCAAGTGCAAGTGCAATTCCGGCAATTCCTGCCAGTGCAAGATAACTCAGTTTTTTACGGTCACTGAAGTTTCTGTTACGTAAAATTGAACCCGCAAAAGTTCCCATTAATGTGATTCCTGTTGCAGAAAGACTGCAAAGTATCCCTTCAGGATCGAAAATTTTGTCGTTTAGCCTGCCGGGTAACAGCAAACGGTCAATATAACCGTTTATGCAGCCTTCGGGTGTCAGCACTCCCGCACCAATTCCGGGTACCGGTATAAAAAGCTGTATAATGCCGATACCTGTCAGAATTCCCGCAAGCCATATGAGCCGGCTCCGAACTGACTGAAAATAAATTACTATTACTGCAGCAAAAAAGTATGCTATTCCGATTTGCCCCAGAACACTTGCAATACGTCCGTCCTGAAAACCCTTTTGAAATGTGCCGTTATATAAAATTCCCAAAAGGATAAGGATGACAACCCGTTTAAAAGCCTTCAGAAAAAGTTTGCGTTGCGGTACATTTTTATCAAGTTTTGAAATAACCGAAAAAGGGATTGCAACTCCTGAAATGAACATAAACAACGGAAAAATCAGGTCATAAAACTTGAATCCTTCCCAGCTGACATGGTGCATTTGTGCTCCCAGCCAGTCGGCACCGGTCAGTTTTGAAATTGCAATTGCAAGTGCTCCGCCTCCGGTTATCCAGAACATATCAAAACCGCGGAGTGCATCAAGTGAGTCAAGCCGCTTCTGAGGTTCGGCATGAAATGTCTTTTTTGCCATTTTCTTTATTTTAATTTGCCGAAAATAATAACTTTTATCTTTTTAGACAGGAGAATTCAGAAAAAATATTTAAAAAATAAGTTTCCCTGATTACTGCCTTTTTGTCACCGGAATTTGACAAATGTATTTCGACATATCAGCTCTGTATGTCATATTTTCGTGATGAGTCAGCTTTTTTTGGGTGGCACAATGATTGATTATCAAAGGACAGTTTAAATTGAAATTAAAATTAGAATAACGAAAATATTAACAAAATGGGAAAAATAATTGGAATTGATTTAGGGACTACCAATTCATGTGTGGCAGTTATGGAAGGTAACGAGCCTGTGGTAATACCAAACAGTGAAGGTAAACGAACCACACCTTCAATTGTTGCTTTTGTTGAAAACGGTGAACGTAAAATCGGAGATCCGGCAAAACGGCAGGCAATTACCAACCCCGTGAAAACTGTGTATTCAATCAAACGTTTCATGGGAGAAACCTATGACAGAATCTCCAAAGAAGTTGAGCGAATACCTTTCAATGTAGTTAAAGGAGATAATAATACGCCGCGGGTACAGATTGAAGACCGCAAATATTCTCCTCAGGAAATTTCGGCAATGATTCTGCAAAAAATGAAAAAAACAGCCGAAGATTATCTGGGGCAGGAGGTTAGTGAAGCGGTAATTACCGTACCCGCATATTTTAATGATTCGCAGCGTCAGGCTACCAAAGAGGCCGGAGAAATTGCCGGGCTGAATGTGAGACGTATAATTAATGAACCTACAGCAGCTTCATTAACTTACGGCTTGGACAAAATGCACAAGGATATGAAGATTGCCGTATTCGATCTTGGAGGCGGAACTTTTGATATCTCAATTCTTGAGCTGGGTGACGGTGTTTTTGAGGTAAAATCAACCGACGGAAATACACATCTTGGCGGTGATGATTTTGACCATGTAATTATTGACTGGTTGTCTGAAGAGTTCAAAAAAGATGAAGGAATTGATTTGAAACGTGACCCGATGGCACTTCAGCGTTTGAAAGAAGCTGCCGAAAAAGCAAAAATTGAGCTTTCCAGCACAACCCAGACCGAAATCAATCTGCCTTATATCATGCCGGTTGACGGAATTCCGAAACACCTTGTGAAAACACTCACACGTGCAAAGTTTGAGCAGCTTGCCGATTCATTGATTAATGAAACTATTGAACCATGCAGCAGAGCATTGAAAAATGCAGGATTCTCGGCAAATGAAATTGATGAGGTTATTCTGGTTGGAGGTTCAACACGTATTCCTGCGGTACAGGAAAAAGTGAAGGAGTTTTTCGGTAAAAATCCGTCAAAAGGAGTTAATCCCGATGAGGTTGTTGCAATTGGTGCAGCTATTCAGGGAGGTGTCTTAACCGGTGAGGTTAAGGATGTTCTGCTGCTTGACGTAACACCATTATCACTGGGTATTGAAACAATGGGTGGTGTAATGACCAGGCTGATTGAATCCAATACCACAATCCCGACTAAAAAATCGGAAACATTCACTACTGCTGTCGATAATCAGCCTTCGGTTGAAATTCATGTGCTGCAGGGTGAAAGGCCAATGGCAGCGGGTAACAAAACCATCGGGCGTTTCCATCTCGACGGTATTCCGCCTGCACCGCGCGGTGTGCCACAGGTTGAGGTAACATTTGATATCGATGCAAACGGTATTCTGAATGTGAATGCCAAAGATAAGGCTACCGGCAAATCGCAGTCAATTAGAATTGAGGCATCGTCCGGATTGTCGGATGATGAAATTAAGCGCATGAAGCATGAAGCTGAAGCAAATGCCGAAGCCGACAGACTTGCCAAAGAGAAGGCCGACAAGCTTAATCAGGCTGACAGCTTGATTTTTCAGACAGAAAAGCAGCTGAAGGATTATGGCGATAAAATTCCGGCAGATAAGAAAAAACCGATTGAGGATGCGCTTGCAAAACTAAAGGAAGCTCATAAAAATCAGGATCTGGCAGCTGTTGATTCGTCAATGAATGAACTGAATACAGTATTTTCTGCAGCTTCGCAGGAGATGTACAATGCAGCTCAGGATAGCCAGCAGGCCGGACAGGAACAGGCTCATCATGATACTTCAGGTG
>CAZXTX010000259.1:0-4532 GCA_964643695.1 uncultured Mariniphaga sp.
CGGTTTTGACTGGGCACTGGAAGCAAGCGAAAAAATGAAGAAATTCATCATGGATGACAATCATAAATCCTTAATCAATTATTTGCAGCAGGGCAAACCTTTCCAACTTTCCATTCCGATGTCCGAGCATTATATCGATTGGAAAATTATAATAGACCAATTGTCGTTCTGCTCAATTCTTCTAAATATTTTAACCATCGGCATTAACGATTGTAAATTTACAAAACAGTTTAGACTATTTTGTCAATATAATTTGTATTAGATATTGCCGAAGAGAATTACAGAAACCTTCCTCCAATAATCGGACAAGCAATTATCTTATTCGGTATGGTTAAATTAATCGTTTTTATGGAAGTGTTATATCGAGTTCACGTTAAATGGAAATAAACCTTAGTCCTGAGAGATTCGGGATTTTTTTTGGGCAATGCAAAAAAAATGGCATTGTTATTTTTTTATGATTTGATTTTTTAGAATTTAAAACTGTATGCAAACGATGGAAAAAACCTGAACAAACTTTTTTGAAGTAATCGCATATCTCCTTCAATTCCGGTAACACGAACTCCACCGCCTGAATTGTCAATGGAAATAAGATGTTCCCTGTCGAAATAATAGTAGTATGGGTTTCTGCGATTATAAACGTTAAATATACTGAATGACCAGGTTTGTTCGCCCCACGAGGTTTCTTTGCTGATATTCACTGCAACATCCAACCTGTGATAATCTCTCATTCTGAAATTGTTAACCTTTTTGAAAACAAATATATCACCTGTCTCGCCGGGATATCTTTCGGTTGGAAGCGTTACGGGGTAGCCTGAACCATAAGACCAGTTTCCTGAAAGATTGACATTTTTTGTTACTTCCTGAATAATTACCAGGCTGGCATCTATAAGCCGGTCGTATTTGAACGGAAAAGATTTTCCTTCATTCAAATGAACAAAAACCCTGTCAGATTTTGATATTGTTGCGCTTAGCCAACCGGTTGTTTTTCCCCTTGGTTTTTGCAGAAAGAATTCCAAACCGTATGCGGTGCCTTTTCCCTCTTGTTCAATGGTTTTTGTCCAGTCTTTTAAGTTCCCTATCAATGATTCTCCCGGTTTGAACGTAATCAGATGGTTCATCTTTTTATGGTAAGATTCAAGGCTTATTTCCAAATTACCATCCATTATTACACTGCTGATTCCTAAAGTATTTTGAGTTGATTCTTCTGGTTTTACCACTTGATTTGACGGCATCCAGTAATCATTAGGCATTCCGACACCTGAATAGGTCAGGAGATGAATATATTGATTCATCCGTGCCCATGAATATTTTATTGAAAAGTTGTCGGAAACAATATAATTTAAAAGTCCCCTTGGCTCTAATGAAAAATAATTTTGCGATTTTATATGATAAGATGAAAACCTCAGGCCAATATTGAAGCCAAACTTCTTAAAGGTCAGATTGTTCTCTCCGTAAAAATTGGTTTCCAACGCTTGTTCTTTTGAGTTGTAATCACTTTTTATGCCGGTTTGGTTGTTTATTTCAGCATAAAAATTTTCATCATTTGGAGCAAATTGATGAAAGGTAATATTTTGCCCAAATCGGATGTTGAACTCCGGCTTCAGGTACCAGTTAAAATCCGACTTAAAAATAAAATCGGTAATTCCCGATTTAATCCGGCTTTCAAGACGATCGGTCAAAGTATCACTTTTTAACATGTAGTTAAAATTATTTTTGTTGTTATAGCCAATATATGCGATCGTGTTTGTTCCAAATAGTTTTTGGGAAAAAATACGGTTCCATCTTAAAGCAACCAACTGATTGCCCCATGAATTTGTGCGCCTATCACTTTGACTCATGTTTTCAGCATTAAAACTGTTTTTTACACTAACATTATCATTTCCAGAATAAACACTTAAAAAAAACTTGTCCTTATCTGAAAGTTTAAATGTAATTTTTGCATTAAAATCATAAAAATTGTAATCAATTCCGGTATTTAATATTTTAAAAACGGGTAATAGGTTTTTTCGGGCAGAGATCATAAAAGAGGCTTTATTTCTGACCAGAGGACCTTCGAATAATAGTTTGGAAAAAAAAAGTCCCAATGTTCCTTGTGTAGTTAGCTTGTTTGAATTTCCTTCCTTCATTCTGATTTCCAAAACCGAAGAAAGCCGGTTGCCGAACCGGGCCGGGAAACCGCCTTTTACCAGGTTAACATCCTGTAGGGCATCCGTATTAAAAATTGAAATAAAGCCGCCAAAATGGCTAATATAATACAAGGGGATATCGTCCAGTAAAATCAGGTTCTGATCTGGACTTCCGCCACGGACAAAAATATCGGATTTTGCTTCTCCTCCCGATTGTACCCCCGGAGTGAGCTGCAGCACTTTCATAATATCTATTTCACCGAAAAAACCAGGCAATTTATTTACCTGTTTAGGTTGAAGCTTAACAGCGCTCATTTCATTTTTTCGGATAAAATCTCCACCTGCACTTTGAATAACGGTAACTTCATTAATATCTAAACCCAGATTAAGTTTAAAATTAATTGATTGTGTTTTGGATATCCGCTCCATCTCCTTCCCGTACCCGATGAAAGAAACAATAAGTAAAGCAGAATCGGATTTAGGAATAGTTAAACTGTAAAAGCCAGCTTCGTTACTGATTGTGCCTAATTTGCTGTTTTTTTCGTTAATATGTGCACCAATTAATGGTTCTCCGGTTATTGCATCAAAGATATAACCGCTAACTGTAATTTTTTCCTGCCCTAACAACCCAAGGGGTAACAGAAGAAGAATAAGAAATTTATTGAACATCATATTATCTAATTGTAAGGGTATCTATTTCAACGGTAACTGCACTATTTCGAAAACCAGCAAAAATTCCGTAGCCGTTTTCAACATTGCTAAATACATTTAAAGGTTCGCTTAACCCGTAAAAAAAATCTCCTTTTTGATTATTTTTATGTTGAAGTAGTGTGGTATAATATCTGTAATATTCCGCAGTTACCGACCGAAGATAAATATCAATAATACTGTACTTGATTTTCAATTTCCCTCTATCAATCACCTGCTCTGGGTAAAATAAAATACAACCTGCTTTTGGCTGCCGTTGAATTGTTTGTCGTTAAACAACAAACGTTGTGGCAATCGGGATTCAAATGATAAAACGGAGGGGTACCATAACTCTTCGGTAATGATCTTTTCATTGGTCCAAAGTTGGTATTTGTTTTCTTCCCTGCTTACTTCGGTAACTATAATTTCATAATAGTCTTCAGTTTGTCCGGGGTCATTTAAAGTTAAAGCAACAGAGGAATAGGCGAGATTATCATTGTTAAGCCCGGCAAAAGGAACTAAAGTATAGTCGTGAATCGGGACACTCGACGGTATAAAGTTTTGAGCCGAAATCTTTTTATATCCATCCTTTAATACTTCAATCCTGTAACTTACACCTTCAACGGGAAAATAGAACCCTTTTAGAGTATAAGCGTCAAGCCTTTCATCAAAATATAAACTATCTGTAAGCCGGTCGTTTTCATACCAAAAAATTTTGGCATCAGTAATTTGTTCTGCTCGGGTAGTGTCCAAAACCGGTAAACTGCTCCAAAGCTTCACATGCAATGGCTTAATGTAAGGCGGTGTAAAAGAGGTGAATGTGGAATTTAGCACTAGTTTCTTTTTGGATTCGGGCAATTCAATCTCCAATGCCATATCGGTCTGGCATGACCAGAAGATGAATGTGAAAAAGCAGAATATTAAAACACGGTTTAAAATAATATTAAAATAGTTCATTTTTGATTACTTCTTCTAAAGTGAATATTGCAACTTCATCATCCAAAATTTTTGAGTTAACTACAATTGTTGGCGTTGAACATATTCCTTTGCTTATTAATTTATCTTTTGTTTTTAAAATGTTTTTCTCGATTTTAAAAAAAAATATCTATTTCTTCAATTGCAATTTTTATATCTTAAAGATATTTTAGCACTTTTTCCTTCATAAATCAACTGTTTATCCCTGTCAACAATTTTTCTGAAAACAGGATTTTTAATTGCCTGATTTTCCACTAAATCAACTTTTCGGTTAAAGAGATTCTCCAATTCATCTTTAAAATCCATATAATTATCGAAATAATTATTTAAATCCATTGTGTGAAACTGAATCAGAAAATCAATATCACTTATATCGCTGAATTTATCAGTTAGAGCTGAACCAAATAAATATAACTCTTTTACTTTATGTTTATTGCAAAGTTCAAATAATTTTGTCTTATCTGTTTCATTAAGTATCATTTAGTGAAAATACTAACTTTTTAAGTAAATACTAATGAAAAATGGCACCTGTTTTCACGGATGCCATTTTCAATATTGAGTTACTTTATTTCAATCAGGAAAGAAACAGTTTCATATCTTCTTCTACAGTACCTATTCCTGAAATTCCGAACTTTTCAACCAGTACGTTTACCACATTTGGTGAAAGAAATGCCGGCAGTGAGGGGCCTAAATGAATATTTTTAACACCAAGATAGAGCAGTGCCAGCAGCACAATTACCGCTT
>CAZXTX010000260.1:0-4493 GCA_964643695.1 uncultured Mariniphaga sp.
TTGTAATATGAGGGCGTGAGTCTTTGCCATTTTCTTTCCACTGTCCTTTAAAATCATTCATCCATGCACCCCCCTGCTTACCCGGACGCGGATGAAAATCGGTGTACAGAACTGCCAGAAATGTACCATCGGCATCATATACCTCCCACGGAATTACCTCTTCATTATAAACCGGAATCTCTCTGTTCTGTCTGAATGTAATTCCGAACAGTTCTGTTGCCAGCCCGAAAACACCTTCAATTACCCTGTTCAGTTCAAAATAAGGTTTCAAAACTTCATCGGAGATATTAAATTTCTGCTCTTTCAGTTTTTCGCTGTAATATGTCCAGTCCCAGGGCATAATTTCATCATTAAAACCCGATTTGAGTGCAAAATCTGAAACTTCTTTCTTTTCTTTTTGAGTTACTGAATAAGATGCTTCATATAAGTCGTCAAGCAGTTTGTAAACTTCCTGCTGATTGGCGGCCATACGTTTCTGAAGTGCATAGTCGGCATAATTATTATAACCTAACAGGTTAGCCATTTCAAGTTTCAAGTTTACTATTTTTCTGATATTATCACTGTTGTTGAGTTCATCTCCCTTGAATGCCTTCGACATATATGCAAGATACATCTCTTTACGCAGCTCCCTGTTATCGGCAAATTTCATAAACGGCAGATAAACCGGCATGGTTATGTCAAAAATCCAGCCTTCCCTGTTTTTTGACCTGGCTTTTGCCGCTGCGGTTTCAAGAGTGTTTTCCGGCAATCCTGAAAGTTTTGTTTTGTCGGTAATGTGCATTTCGTAGCTATTGGTCTCTTTCAGCACATTTTCTCCAAAGCTGAGCGACAGCAAAGAGAGTTCGGTACTTATTTCCCTGAATCTTTCCTTGCCTTCTTCCGAAAGATTTGCACCTTTTGTTACAAAATCAAGATAGGTATTTTTCAAAAGTGTTTTCTGCTCCTCGCTCAGGTTTAATTTATCTTTTTGCTCGTAAACAGTTTTAATTCTTTGAAAAAGAACCGGATTAAGTGTAATGTCATTACGGTATTTTGTAAGCAGCGGCGAACTTTTACGGGCAATCTCCTGAAGTTCGTCATTGGTTTCGGCACTTATCAGATTAAATAAAATTCCGGTGGTTCGCAAAAGCATTTTGCCCGAACGCTCTAATGCTTCAATCGTATTTTCAAATGTGGGAGTCGATTTGTTTTCGGTTATCGCTTTTATTTCAGCTTCCCCTGCTTTAACTGACTCTTCAATGGCAGGTAAAAAATGTTCATTTTTAATTTCACCAAAGGGTGCTGTTGAATGGGGTGTTTTAAATTCCCTCAAAAGAGGATTGGTTTGTGCATTTACCATAATTGACATGATACTTAAAAGTGTTACTAATATTTTTTTCATAATGAAAATAATTGGCTGCTGTAAATAAAGGTTTTTTCTTTACGGATTAACCGCTTTCTGCCGTTAAAGTTCATGGGTAAAAGCTGGAATTTTTGAAAAGACAAAATTACAATTTTTTAAATATGTCGGATAATTTTTTAATGTTTGTCACCAATTAAAATTTCACAAATGAGATATTTGCTGTTTATCATTTTGTTGCCATTATTTTTTGCAGTTAACAGACCAAATAAAAAAATCGAACAGGCAGTCAGGAACGAGCTTGAATACTATCCTGAGGCAAGACTTCGCGATATTTACAAAAACTTTTTTCAGGATGCTTTTGGCCCGGGGCATTTAATTCCTGATACGGCTCATGCAGGCGAATATCTCAATTATGAACTCCGGCAGCATATTGAGGACACACTTACATGGCAGGCAATCGGCCCCGATAATGATTATTACAGAATTAACCTTCAGCTTGTTAAAGACGGAGTATTGCCACGTTCGGTTTTACTTGAGGCGATGGTTGAAAGTGCAGTGCTTGCCCGCAATCCCGATATGAAAACATGGAAAAAGGAGTGGAAGACTACCGTAAGGGTAATTAAAAAAATGAAACTTGGACTAATCGATTTTGAATCAGATTTAAAACTGATTGAAGAACAACTGTCCAAAGGCGATTACGTAATACACCACAGCGACCATTATAACACAACCTACCGGCGGCATTACAGGATTGTTCACAAAACCGTGTTCAGCAGATGGAAGGGGGTATATTTTTAAAAATTAAATTTTAATCTTCAGGATCTTTCCAGTCACCGTTTTCTCTTATGAGCATTTCCAGTTCTTCAACAGCATTTTCGGAAGGAACATGTCTTTTTACCGGCTTAAGTCCTTTGTAGAGTGTAACTTTGTTATGGCTTACACCTACATATCCGTAATCAACGTCGCCCATTTCGCCCGGACCGTTGACCACACATCCCATAATACCAATTTTCAGATGGTCAAGATGCTGAAAATGTTCTTTTATCTTTTGTGTTACTTCCTGAAGATTAAAGAGAGTTCTGCCGCAGCCGGGACAGGATATAAATTCAGTTTTTGACATACGCATACGGCTTCCCTGCAAAATGCCAAAACTTAAATCCTTTAATTCCGAAAAAGCAATCCGGTCGCTGTCATTTGAAATACATATTCCGTCGCCATAACCGTCAACAAGCAGTCCTCCCATATCGATTGAGGCCTTAATCCGAAGGTCATCAAGTATAAGTTCGTTATATCTTCTGTACAGAATAACCGGTATTTTCCATATATGAAGTTCAAGCAAAGTGAAAAATGCACGCAGTTCAGCCATCGGATTTTTGTTGTAGCTTTCCAGAATCAGAACTGTTTTTCGGGTCTGTTTGAGCTTCATTATAATCTCGGGATTTTTATCCATAAACTTGTCAAAATCCATCTTATTGGTACGGATAAATTTGAGACGGCCCCAGCGGGTGCTTTCATATAGATAATCCTCCAAAGAGATTATGGGATAGCTTTCGCCTTCAATATCCATTATTTTATTTCCGGAAATGAAGTAATCCGGTATCAGTTTTCCGCGGATCGGCAGCATTTCGTTAAGGCTCCTTTCACCCAAATCGGCCACCACAACAGGCAGACTGCCGCCACCCATGTTTAAGACCGGGCGTGTTGACCGCCGCTCATATTCAAACGGATTTTTTTGTGCTATTATAGAAGCTGTTATCGATTCATGATCACGGTACGATTTAACATGTTCCACTATTTTTTGTGCAACCGGAATCTCATTTTCAGGATTTTCGGTAAGCGAAACCCTGATTGTATCGCCAATTCCGTCGGTCAACAATGCACCGATACCCACCGCCGATTTAATCCGTCCGTCTTCACCCTCACCTGCTTCGGTAACTCCAAGGTGAATGGGATATTTCATCTCCTCAAGGCGCATTTTAAAATTCAGTAACCTGACAGTATAAACCATCATACGGGTGTTGCTCGATTTAATTGAAACAACAACATCGTTGAAGTTCACTTTTCTGCAAATACGCAGAAATTCCAAAACCGATTCGGCCATTCCCGATGGAGAGTCGCCATAACGGCTCATTACCCTGTCTGACAGCGAACCATGATTGGCACCTATCCGCAAAGCGGTTTTTGTCTCTTTTAATCTCTCCAGAAAAGGTATAAACTGCTCCTCAATTTTCTGAAGTTCTTCTTTATACTCTTCGTCAGAATATATTTTGGGTTCAAATCTGGCACGTTTGTCATAAAAGTTACCCGGATTGATACGCACTTTTTCAAAATGTTTCGCCGCAATATCTGCGAGATACGGATTGAAATGAATGTCGGCAATAAGCGGTGTTGTATAGCCGCGGTTACGCAGGGCTTCAACTATATTGGGAAGGTTCTCGGCATCGGAAATACCTTTAACTGTACACCGTACGTAGTCGGCGCCTGCTTTTGCCAAAGCAATAATCTGTTCTACGGTTGATTCGGTATCATCCGTAAACGTGTCGGTCATCGACTGAATTCTTACCGGGTTATTTCCTCCAACACCTGTTCCGCCTATATTTACTTCCCAGGTTTCCTGTCTTTCAAATCTGGTTATATCTTTGATATAATTAAAATGATGATCTTCCATTTTCTCTGTTTTTCTAAAAATGCAAATTTACGCTAATGGTTTTAATTTAAAAAGTTTAGTTTATTTTTGTTGGATTGTATAAATATATGGAACTAATAATCAGTAATGTAACAAAGTTATTTGGAAAGCAGAAAGCACTTGACCGGGTTAGTTTTTCTGTTAACAAGGGTGAATTGCTGGGTTTCCTCGGTCCGAACGGTGCCGGAAAATCAACTCTGATGAAAATAATAACCGGTTATTTGCCTGCAAATTCGGGCGAGGTAACAATTGGAGGTGTAAAAGTATCGGTTGATAACAATATGCTGCGTAAGAATATCGGTTATCTGCCCGAACACAATCCGCTCTATTCCGATCTTTATGTAAGGGAATTTTTAAATGTTACAGCCGGTTTTTACGGAATAAAAAACAGGAGCGGTAAAATTGCTGAAATGGTGGAATTAACCGGACTTGGTGATGAGCAGCATAAAAAAATAGGGGCACTTT
>CAZXTX010000261.1:0-4489 GCA_964643695.1 uncultured Mariniphaga sp.
CCAAGGTCAACCATACGCCGCACCGCAGCCACCCTTACCCGAAAAAACTCATCCAGATTATTGGAAAAAATACCTATAAACCGTATTCGTTCAAAAAGTGGCGTACCCGGGTCTTCAGCCTCCTGCAATACCCGTTCATTGAAAGAAAGCCAGCTGATTTCCCTGTTTATAAATTTTTCGTTTGAATGCATAATCTGACTTTTAAAAAATGAACAAAAATATTTTGCGGATTCTTTCTAAATATATAAAAAAAAGATGAGCCGTTAAATTACGTAATCATTAACTTCCGCCAAACTCCATCAGGTATGCCTTTATAAGTCCGTCAAGGTCACCATCCAAAACGGCATTTATGTTGCCAACCTCATAACCTGTTCTGAGGTCTTTCACCATTTTATACGGCTGCATAACATAAGAACGGATTTGCGATCCCCACTCGATTTTTTTCTTCTGCGATTCAATTTCGGCCTCTTTTTCACGTCTTTTTCTCAGCTCTAACTCATAAAGCTGCGATTTCAGGAGGCGTAGCGCATTTTCCTTGTTTCCTGTCTGTGAACGGCCTTCTGTATTTTCAATTACGATTCCGGTTGGTGCATGGTGCAGCCTCACACCGGTTTCAACTTTATTTACATGCTGTCCGCCGGCACCGCTGCTTCTGAATGTATCCCATGTAATATCTGCCGGATTTATTTCAATTTCAATGGTATCATCAACAAGTGGTGCAACATAAACCGATGTAAATGATGTCATTC
Source organism: uncultured Mariniphaga sp. (assembly GCA_964643695.1). GTDB lineage: Bacteria > Bacteroidota > Bacteroidia > Bacteroidales > Prolixibacteraceae > Mariniphaga. Next base: position 750 of record CAZXTX010000261.1, read on the forward strand.
TCTTGTTTTGTGCATTAAACGGCGAAAGGCGCACCAAACGGTGAACTCCGTTTTCACTTTTAAGGTATCCGTATGCAAAATCACCTTCAACCTCCATTGTGCAGCTTTTTATTCCGGCTTCATCACCCGGCTGCATATCTGCTATTTTAACATTGTATCCTTTATCCTCGCACCAGCGGGTGTACATTCTGAAAAGTATTTCAGCCCAGTCGTTGCTTTCGGTTCCGCCTGCTCCGGCATTAATTTTCAATACCGCCCCAAGATGATCCTCTTCATTACGAAGCATATTTTTGGTTTCCAGCTTTTCAATCAGATTTAAAGTTACATTGTATGCCTTGTCAATTTCCTCCTCTGTGCCTTCACCATCTTCAAAAAATTCATAAAGCACATCAAAATCTTCAACAGCACGGTTAACTTTTTCATAACCTTTAATCCAGTCTTTAACAGACTTAATAGATTTCATCTGTTTTTCTGCTTCCTGGGGATTTGACCAAAATTCGGGGTCCTGGGTTTTTAACTCTTCTTCCTTTAACTGTAGAATTTTTGAATCGATATCAAAGATGCCTCCTCAGCGCATCCCGGCGCTCCAGAACATCTTTTATCTGGTCTTTTAAAATCATTTTAATTGTTTTAATATTTACAAAAGTAACAAATCTGAAAGGTTTTCGTTTGCTGATTCAAAATTTTTCACATCACCTCATTCAAATATCTGTGAATAATTTCAGGTTCAAAACCGCGCCCTTGTGCAAACCGGATTAACTGCCCCATTTTTTCAAATTTGTTCTTATTTTTTACTGTTTTTGCCTTTTCTTTTAAAGTTTTAATAAGTAGCTCCCGGTACCTGTCATCATCAATTGTCTCTAATCCCAACCGAATCACATTGTCTGAAAAACCTTTCATTTTCAGATAATGGCGAATTTTCACCTTTCCCCATTTGTTAAATTTAAATTTGTCGGAAACATATGATTTTACATAACGTTCATCATCAATAAATTTTTCGGCCTTAAGTTTTTCAACTATTTCACCGGCCTGTTCATCCGACAGTTCCAGTGCCGTAATCTTTTTGTGTATATCGAATGAACATTGTTCCGAACGGCTGCAAACCGCCGCCATTCTGCTGTAAATCTCCATTACTGTTTTTTCGTCGGCTTCCATAAATATTAAATATTTTAATTTTTCTGAAATTATTTAATCCAGTATATCAGTGAGTACAACTCCGGTTTTGTACCTGTATAACTCACCTTCGGAATTGAAAATTTCCACATACACAACATACACACCCAATGGCTGACGGCTTCCGGTTTCATTTCTGCCGTTCCAGACAAACTCACCACCGGTGCCCAGAATTTCATTTTTTACGAGATTTTGCACAAACCTGCCTGCCGAATCAAAAATCTTAATATTAGCCATATAACCCGGTTTTTCAAGTTCATATCTTACAAAAAACTCATCATTATACCCGTCATGGTTTGGCGAAAAAGCTTTTGGTTCAAAAGTTACTGCCGGTTTTCCTGTAAAATCCCTGTCTGCCTGCGAGTTTTCATAACCCGGAGTGCCATAACCTGCATCCGATGATGCAGAATGCCAGTTGCCCGGCACACCTGCCGGAACTTTCAGCGAAACCCGCTCCAATGAAACCCCTTTTACATCCGACAAAAAGGGTGTATGCATATTTTTTGTATAGTGCAGTTCATCAAGCACTTCCATATTTTCATTCAGAAGAACAACATAATCGTCATCGTTATTAAATGAAGCAATACGTGCTACCTGTTGAAAACATTCACTGCATTTTATCTGATAAAAGGGAAAAACAGCATTCGTGTCTTTTGTTACCGCAACATAGCTTTTGGGCGGCAACAGATAAATTTTTCCTGACAAATCATAAATCTGTGTAAGTTCTAAATCCTTTTTTCGCGTTGCCAGAAACTGCTTCCCCAGCGGAATTTCACGTTCCGAATTATTATATATCTCCACATAATCGGCTCCGCCGGGATACGGATTAAACAAAATCTCATTAAGTAACAGTTCACCTGGTTGTGCCGGCAGAAAATATTTTTCTTCAGCTGCCACCACAACTTCATCCAGAATTACCTTGTCGGCAGCATAATGATTTGACAAATAACATATTATCTGAATAAAATTTCCAAAAACTCCATAAGTTCCGGCAATTACCGAACCCCAGTTTCCCGCATTTTCACCATTCTCATGAAAAAGTATCTCATCCCCGCCGTCAATGCGGTAAAAAACTTTCATATATTTGGTTGCAGTGTTTGCACCACTGCCCGTTTCGGCAGAAACAAGCTCCAGATTCACCTTCTCAAATCCTGAAATATCGATTTGTTCCGAAATCCAGATGACTTCACCGTCAATATCGCAAACCTCAAACCTGCCTCCTGAAGTTGAAACCGTTTTGGCGTAGTCACCCTCGTTTTCAAGACTGAGTTCTGCCTCGTCATATATGAGAGACCATTTTCCAATTCCTTCAAAATCTGAAATTACAGCGCCGTCAACACCTCCCCAGATACCTTTATCAGGAATTGCAAAACTTTCGCGCCATATTTCCTGTGAAGGTGCATACAGAACAAAACACATCTGCAAAATTGTTAAGATTGTAAGAAATTTAAAGCTCATTTTAAAGCAATTCACTGCAAAATAGTATTTTTACCAAAATTAATTATTTTAAATATAAACAAGATTTTTTAATAACTGAATAATGAAAGTTGCAATAGTAGGAATCAGCGGAGCTGTGGGACAGGAACTTCTTAAGGTACTTGAAGAGCGTAACTTCCCGTTAGACGAGCTTGTATTGTTCGGTTCATCGAGAAGTGCAGGCAGAGAATATGAGTTCAGAGGAAGAAAAATTAAGGTAAAAGAGCTGAAACACGGCGATGATTTTAAAAATATCGACATTGCCCTAACCTCTGCCGGAGCCGGTACATCAAAAGAATTTGCTGAAACCATTACAAAACACGGCACCATAATGATTGACAATTCCAGTGCATTTCGTTACGATGATGATGTGCCGCTGGTGGTACCCGAAGTAAATGCGGAAGATGCAAAAAACCGTCCCCGTAATATTATTGCAAACCCGAACTGTTCAACAATTCAGATGGTGGTTGCACTGAAACCCATTGATGACCTGTCAAAAATCAGACGGGTGCGGGTAGCCACTTATCAGGCTGCAAGTGGTGCAGGTGCCGAGGGTATCGCAGAACTTGAACAGCAGGTCAGGGAAGTTGCTGCTGGCGATGAGCCAACAATCAGTAAGTTTCCATACCAGCTGGCAATGAATATAATCCCACATATTGATGTTTTCCTTGATAATGACTACACCAAGGAAGAGATGAAAATGAACTGGGAAACAAAGAAAATTATGCATACCAACGCTGAAGTAAGTGCCACATGCGTACGTATTCCTGTGGCAAGGGCACATTCAGAAGCCATTTGGGTGGAAACCGAACAACCCCTGTCGGTTGAACAGGTAAAAAAGGCATTTGAAAATTCTGAAGGAATATTGGTTGTTGATAATCCTGCAGAAAAACAGTATCCCATGCCTCTGTTTGTTTCAGGAAAAGACGATGTTTATGTTGGCAGAATCCGTAAGGATATTACTGACCCGAATACCATCACTTTCTGGTGTGTGGGCGATCAGATTAAAAAAGGTGCCGCACTCAATACAGTACAGATTGCAGAATGGCTTGTTAAAGAGAGAGAAGTATAATTATTGTATAATAATACGC
>CAZXTX010000262.1:0-4477 GCA_964643695.1 uncultured Mariniphaga sp.
TAAAAAAAGCACCTTTTCGGTGCTTCTGAAATTTTTGGTGACCCAGCTGGGATTCGAACCCAGGACCCCATCCTTAAAAGGGATGTGCTCTACCTGCTGAGCTACTGAGTCATCCTTATGTTTCCTTTGTTTTTCAAAGGCGGTGCAAAAGTAACACTTATTTTTTTTCAGACAAATTATGTCATAATAATTTTGAAAATAATCAATTCCTTAATTTTTAAAAAACAATTAGCTGATAAAAACAAACGGCATTTTCATAAATAATGATTAAAAACAATCACTCTTTAATATAAAAATATGCTTTTAATGCCGGTTAATATCTTTCCGTAATGCCTGTTAACATTAAACTTTAATAAGTTTCAAAAAAGTATATGATTGTATATATTCATTACATTTGTATAAATGTAACAATTAGAAAGTGGAACCTGTATTTCAACCCAAGTTTTTTTCAATTTTCAAAAAAGGATATTCCGGCAAACGCTTTACAGCCGATTTGCTTGCCGGAATTGTGGTTGGAATTGTTGCTCTTCCGCTTGCTATTGCTTTTGCCGTTGCTTCAGGTGTATCTCCCGAAAAAGGTTTGATTACCGCTGTTATTGCCGGTTTTCTGATTTCCCTGCTTGGCGGCAGCCGGGTACAGATTGGCGGGCCAACCGGTGCATTTATAGTAATAGTTTACGGTATTCTGACAGAATACGGTTTTGACGGACTGCTGATTTCCACAATTTTTGCAGGGATATTCCTGATTGTTTTCGGGGTTTTTAAATTTGGCGCACTTCTGAAATATTTTCCGCATCCGCTGATTGTCGGCTTCACAAGTGGTATCGGACTAATAATTTTATCGTCACAGATAAGGGATGCTTTCGGACTTGATATTGAAAATGTTCCTGCTAAATTTATTGACAAATGGACTGTTTATGTTCAACATTACGATACAGTGAATTTCTTTGCGCTGGGACTTACCATATTCACTATTCTGCTCATAACCTTTTCAAGACATATTACCCGCAGAATTCCGGGGTCGCTCATTGCCATTGTCGTCGGAACATTGCTGGTTAAAATCTTCGATCTGCCGGTACTTACCATCGAATCCTTTTTTGGTGAAATATCGGGTACACTAAAGCTAAGTTTCCCGAAAATAGATTTTTCACAGATAGGGAACTACGTTCATCCGGCTCTTACAATTGCACTGCTTGGTGCTATTGAGTCATTGCTTTCGGCTGTTGTTGCCGACGGAATGATTGGCGGGAGGCACAATTCCAATACCGAGCTGATTGCGCAGGGTGTGGCAAACATCGTAACACCGTTTTTTGGAGGTATTCCCGCAACCGGTGCAATTGCGCGCACAGCCACCAATGTTAAAAACGGCGGCAGAACACCCGTTGCAGGAATAGTTCATGCAATTGTACTGCTTCTGATAATGCTCTTTTTCAGCAAATGGGTTAAACTGATACCGATGGCCAGCCTTGCCGGAATTCTGATTGTTGTGGCATACAACATGAGTGAGTGGCGTTCATTCAAATCAATCATGAAAGGCTCCTTTTTCGATATTTCAATTTTGCTGACAACTTTCTTCCTGACAGTTCTGGTTGATCTGACCGTTGCAATTGAAATTGGTGTGGTGCTTTCCGCACTGCTGTTTATGAAACGAATGGCCGATCTTGGCAAAACAATACCGCAGGTTGTAGATACTGAATTACTTGAAGATTATTCAGAATTACCAAAAGGAATCGGAATTTATGAAATCAGCGGGCCGTTATTCTTTGCATCTGCCAGACAATACACCGAAGTTTTAATAACTACCGGGTTGAAAAGTAAAATCATCATCATCCGTATGCGGCACGTGCCGTTTGTTGATTCAACCGGAATGCAGAATTTAAAGGAAGCAGTTAAAATTCTGACAAAAGCAAAGATTAAAGTCTTTCTTTCAGGAGTGAATGACAACGTAAGAGCTGATCTCAAAAGAAGCGGAGTTTGTGATTTGATCGGAGAATGTCAGGTTTTCAATACTTTTGAACTGGCAGCGGAACAAGCAAAAAAAGTATTGCCGCAGTTAAAACATTAAACCAAACTAATTTAGAGAATTTCTTAAAAATGTGACAATTGTTTCAACCTTAAGGTTTTTTGCAATTATTTTCTTGTTTTCATCCAAAATAATTACAGCCGGTGTAAAACGTCCGTCATACAACACTTTAAAACGCGAAACATGATGTTCATCCCAAACGTTTATCCAGTCGAACATATCATGTTTTGTCAGAAAACTGCCCCATTTTTCCTTTTTATCCATTGAGTAAATTGCAAAAACTTCCACCTCTTTATCCCTGTATGGAAGATAAACTTTATTATATAAATCAGGAACAAATACATTGCAGTGCGAGCAGTCCGGCTCATAAATCAGTACAATTGTATATTTTGCATTAATCTGATGCAGGTTTACAAATTCACCGTCATATGTTTCCAGAGTGAGATCCGGTGCAGTATTTCCTATCAGGTTTTGTTCCATGAAAATTACATTGTCAATTACTTTTTCCAGGATTTCCTCGGTAACCCAGAAAGCTTTTCCCGAAAGATAATATTTGCGGGCAATGTCAACAAAAAGTGATTCCATACCCATCAGTCTGCTGTTAAGGCTGTTGTTGAGAAAATAAGAAGTAACAAACTGAAATATACGGGGGTTGGATTCAACATCTTTAATAAAATTCATCACCGGCCCCTTTATGGAATCATAAGTCTGAAACAGCACTTTTGTAAACCATGTTTCAAGTTTTTTCTTATAAAAAGGTGTATATAAAAATCTTTCGTCACGGTAGTCAAAATTATCCCAATAATGCTTTTGCTGAAAATAAAACCTTGCAAAAGCAAGTAAAGTATCGTTTTTCTGAACTTCGGGCGGCAATTCCGAAACCTTGAAATCAGGCACATTTCCGGCTTTCACAAACTTTGGCAGAAACGAGTCCGGAAAATCCTGTTCCAGCTTTTCCCAGTAGCTGTACAATTCACTTGTCATTTCATTGGTTTTTTTCAGCAGTTCGTATGCCTTTTCACCCGAATCAGTTTCCATCTGTTCCCTTAATCCGGCAAGTTCATCCTGAAGATTCCTCAAAAATGACATATAGCTTATAAAAGCTTCCGTTTCTTCGGAATTGCTGACCTGTGCCTCAGAAATTTCAAATGATTCATTTTTTAAAGAAAATTGCTGATCGTTTCCGAGAAGCAGGTCAAAATGATTCTTTTCATCCATATATATTTTGTAAAGACCCTGTGGCAAAAGTGAATCGGCGGAGAAAAAACCACGCCCGTTTTCATCAAGCATTACAGAATCTTTTGCATAAATATTATCAAGATAGTGACTTGCAAGATACACCTCTTTTCCGGCGGCCGGTTTAAGTTCCAGATCAATTCTCAGACTTTGTCCCGAAGCTAAAACCGGTAAAACAAAAACGAGTAGAATAAAATACCTTGTCATTAAAATTAATTCATTTATATTGAAAGAATATTTCAAAAATAACGTTTAATTGTAAAAAACAATATTGAAATCCTTTATTTCATGCAGATTATGTAATTTCACCCGTTCATATAAATAAAATGTTTTCAATAAATATTCCGGTATATAACGTTTTTGTTTCAGACCTTGTTTTGCAGCTGAAAGAGCAGGCAGAAGCTGCGGAGATTGATTTTGAAATAAGAATTTATGATGACTGCTCAGGAACTTCATTCAAAAATGAGAACCGGAAACTGTCAGATTTACCGGGAATTATTTACCGTGAAATGGTTGAGAATCTGGGAAGAGCGGCCATCCGAAACAAAATGGGATTTGACTCCGCAAAGAAATATCTTCTGTTTATTGATGCCGATTCAAAACTTATTTCGGGCAATTTTTTGAAAGCATACATTGAAAATGTAAAACCGGGCAAAGTACTTTGCGGCGGAACTGCCTATTCTGACAAAGACCCCGGGCCTGAAAAAAGGCTTAGATGGATTTACGGGCAAAAGCGCGAAGCAATTTCTGCTGATAAACGAAACAAACAAAAGGGTTTTATTATCACCTCCAATAATTTTCTGATTGAAAATGAAATTTTCAGAAAAATACATTTTCGCGAAAATATCGGCAAATACGGTCATGAAGACACTCTGCTGGGGTATGACCTTTTTAAAGCCGGCATTTTACCCGAACATATTGACAATCCTGTTGAACATACCGGCATTGAAGATTCGGCACTGTTTCTGCAAAAAACATATACTGCATTGAAAAATCTCTATTTTATTTCGGAAAAAATTGTTCCAGAGGCAGAATTCAGAAATCAAATACCTTTTTTAAAGCGGTATTACAGTTTTATACGGTTTATTCCTGAATCCGTTTTAAGATTTTTCTTCCGGTTAATAAAAAGCCTGGCCGAAAAAAATCTCACCGGCAAAAAACCTAATTTGCGCTGTTTTGATTTTTATAAAGCAGGATACTTTTCAACACTTAAAAAGT
>CAZXTX010000263.1:0-4470 GCA_964643695.1 uncultured Mariniphaga sp.
GACACATACTGGCGAAAGCGGCAGAGCCGCGAAATATTTGTAGAATTGGAATAATAAAATAAGCCAGAGGTGCGTAGTACCGAAATATTATTATTTATCGCGGAGGGTGTTTTTAAGTTTATAATATTCTTGAAATATTATTTAAGCCAGAATTGATTTCAGAACTTATGTTTTTAAAAATATGAATCCTGAACAGTAAAAATTAAGTTTATGTAAAATAAAATTTAATTACGATTACACCATTTTGTAACTGAAAGTTTTTCATTCCCTTTTTTTTATATTGCGGACCTTTTAGTATTATTTTATTATGAGAAAAAAATTATCAAAAATCTTTCCTTTGGCAAATGTTAATTTTGCCCTTTTTATTTTACGGGCAGGTATTGCACTTTTGATGCTGACTCATGCTTATCCTAAAGTTTTGAATCTTTTCGGTGATGAGCCGGTGAAGTTTATTTCCTTTTTTGGCCTGAGTGCCACAGTTACAATTTCATTGGTACTGTTTGCCGAATTTATTTGCAGTGTTTTGGTTTTTATCGGTTTGTTTACCAGACTGGCTGTTATTCCGCTTATTACAACCATGCTTGTGGCTGTATTTCATTTTCACGCCGATGACCCGTTTGCAGTTAAGGAAAAAGCCATTCTTTATCTGTTGGTTTATACAGCTATATTGCTTACCGGTGCCGGAAAATTTTCAGTTGATTATTTTATTTCCGGCAAAAAAGGGAAAAAATAATCAGTTCGGAAAAGAACCTGTTCTTGAAAATCTTCCTTGACGGAAATCAATGAAAAGTATTTCCGGATTATTCCGAAAAATCACGGGGAAACGGTTTGCCGCTCCATGCTTTTTGGGAAGTCCACTCTTCGGCTGGCGATGTCCAGAAATTGTGATTTGCAGCCAATCCAAGGTGTAAAAATCCGACTGCTGTTAAATAAAGACTTCCGCCGTTGGTGTAAGCATCTGCCATATCAGGCTGGTGGCCTGCAAAACCAAGGCGGAGGAAACCGTCATTGTCAAAAACGCCCTTTTCAAAAAACATTCTTTTTGTAACGGCAGTAAGTGCACTTCTTACCTGTCCTTCGGTAACTCCCGCCGGGAGCATTTCATGCCATGCAGCCATTGATAAAATCTGGAGTGCACCGGTGCGGTAGGTTAACGAGCGGCCAAAAGCAGGGAAAGTACCTTCGGGCGAAATAAGCCGTTCCTGAATTTTAGCATGCCGCCTGAACCGCTTTTTTGCAGTTTCAAGCTGCTGTTCGGTTACATGCCGTTTTTTATTCAGGCATAATTGCAACACCTCAAGATACATCGGCTGAATTACAAAGCTGTTGTAGTAATCAAAGGCAAAGTGCTCCCCATCTGAGTACCAGCCGTCGCCAACATACCACTCTTCAGTTTTGCGGATTGCGGTTGTTATACGAAATGCATCATAAGGTGCATCAACTGACATTAAAAATGATTCGATAATTGCCGAAAACAAAAGCCAGTTGTTATATGGCGGGTTTACCCTGCGAAGCAAAGTGAATTCCTCGATATATCTGTTTTTGGTGATTTGATCTAATGGCTCCCAAAGCTGTGCCGGAGCGCGGACAAAACTTTGGGCAATAAAGGCGGCATCTACAAGCGGTTGTCCCTCTTCTCGCCATAAAAGGTAATCGGGGCTGTCGGGGTCAACGGCATGGGCATAGCTTTTTAAAGCCCATTCCCTCAGTTGCCGTCGCTGTTTTCCTTCGGCTGTATCATCGTCCGGTAGTGAAAGCCACGGGGCAATTCCGGCCATCAGTCTTCCAAATGCCTCCATATATGCAAGTTCCTTATTTCGGTTCCATGTAGCAGGCACTTCCACATTCATGTTTTTTCTGAGTTCACCGTTTGCCATATTTCGCAAAACCGGCTCCGAAATTTTGTATAAAAGGTTTGTGGTATATTCCCTGTCGGAAACTTCTTTTTTTGCAGGATTGCCTGCATAAACCGACAGTGATAATGATGCAAAAAGTATTAAAAAAGCAAACCTGTTCATTTTTTATGTTTTAATTGATTTAATGCAAATTAAAGAAAAAATGAATGAAACCTTATTTGAAAATTCAATTTATAATTACAGAAGTGTTATAAATTGGCAGGTTCGAAGCATTATGATATTATTTTCCCGGACTGAACGTTTTTATAATCTTTGAAAATTTTGTCTGAAACGATTACTGAAAATCATACCTTAGCAGAAAATTATCTGAATTTATTATCTTTCGGCCTAAAATCACAACTGATGCCAAAGTTTCCACATTATCTGCAACCCGATGCCATGGACTGCGGTCCTGTTTGTTTGAGGATTGTGGCAAAATATTTCGGGAAACATTATAACCTTGACACCCTGCGTGAACTTACCTGGAAAACCCGCGAAGGCGTTTCATTGCTGACAATAAGTGATGCCGCCGAAAAAATCGGATTCCGTACCCGTGGAGTGAGAATAACCGTTGAACAGCTGATGGAAGCACCGTTTCCGGCAATTCTTCACTGGACGCAAAACCATTTTGTGGTTCTCTATAAAATCAAAAAAAAATCTCTTTTCGGAAAAAGCGGAGAAACTGTTTTTTATGTGTCTGACCCTGCTTACGGACTTATAAAATATAGCCTGAAAGAATTTTTAAAATATTGGGCATCAACTCAGCAAAATGGGGAACCCGCCGGAGTTGCCCTGCTTTTGGAGCCTACAGCCGATTTTTTTGTGGATGAGGGCGAAAAGGTGAATAAAACCGGTTTCAGATTTCTTTTTTCATACCTGAAGCCGTATAAAAAACTTATTAATCAGTTGTTGCTTGGCTTTTTTACCGGAAGTATAATAAGCCTTGCCTTTCCGTTTCTTACCCAGGCCATTGTTGATGTGGGTATAGCCTCCGACAATCTAAGTTTTATTGTACTGATTCTTATTGCGCAACTGGTTCTGATTGTCAGTCAGGCGGCGGTAGGTTTTTTACGCAGCTGGATTATGCTTCATACAAGTACGCGGATAAGTATTTCGCTTATTTCCGATTTTCTGATAAAAATGATGAAGCTGCCAATCTGTTTTTTCGACACCAAACTGATTGGCGACCTGCGTCAGCGGATTGACGACAATCAGCGTATTCAGGATTTTCTTACCGGAAACCTGATTAACATGTCGTTCGGCATTTTCATTTTTGTAATTTACAGCCTGCTAATGGCATACTATAATCTGCTGATTCTTTTGGTGTTTTATCTTGGCAGTGCGCTGTATGTTTTATGGATACTGATGTTTCTGAAAAAGCGAAAGGAGATTGACTACCGCAAATTTAATCTGGCTTCGGCAAATCAAAGCAATGTTTATCAGCTTATTACCGGAATGCAGGAGATAAAGCTGAATAATTGCGAAAAGCAGAAGCGGTGGGAGTGGGAGCGTATTCAGGCTAAAATGTTTAAAGTGAGTGTTCGCGGACTGATGCTGAACCAGAATCAGCTGGCAGGCTCTATATTTATTAATGAAGTCAAGAATATTCTTATCTCTTTTATTGCTGCAAAAAGTGTAATTGAAGGAAATATGACCCTCGGTATGATGCTGGCCATACAATATATAATAGGTCAGCTTAACGGGCCGTTGAATGAATTTATCGGTTTTATTCAGGCCGGTCAGGATGCAAAAATAAGTCTTGAGCGTTTGGGTGAGATTCATTTGATGGAAGATGAGGAGAATCCTGAAATTAAGAAAACTGCCGTACTGCCTGCAGGCAGGGAAATTGTTGTTTCGAATGTCTCGTTTCATTACGAAGGGCCTAAATCACCAAGAGTTCTGGATAATATTAACCTGAAAATTCCTGAAAATAAAGTTACTGCAATTGTTGGTGCAAGCGGAAGCGGAAAAACTACTTTGATAAAACTGCTTCTTGGTTTTTATCCGCCGTATGAAGGTGAAATAAAGGCAGGCGGAATCAGCCTTTCGCAATTTAACATGGAAATGTGGCGTAGTAACTGCGGTGTGGTCATGCAGGACGGGTTTATTTTTTCAGATACAATTGCCGGCAACATTGCCGTGGCTGATGATAATCCCGATAAGAAAAAACTACTGAGAGCAGTTGAAACTGCCAATATCAAAGAATTTATTGAAAGCCTGCCGCTGAAGTACAACACTAAAATAGGGCAGGAGGGAACCGGCCTGAGTCAGGGACAGAAACAACGACTGCTGATTGCACGGGCAGTTTATAAAAATCCTGAATACCTGTTTTTTGATGAGGCTACAAATTCACTGGATGCCAATAACGAAAAAGTGATTATGGAAAATCTGACCGGATTTTTCAAAGGCCGTACTGTTGTTACAGTGGCTCACAGGCTGAGTACCGTTAAAAATGCAGATCTGATAGTGGTGCTTGACAACGGCAGAATTGTGGAAACCGGAACACATGTACAACTCGCTTCAAAAAAAGGAGCATATTATGAACTGGTGAAAAATCAGTTGGAATTGGGGAATT
>CAZXTX010000264.1:0-4459 GCA_964643695.1 uncultured Mariniphaga sp.
CAGGTATTAAATATTCAGGAGATGATTTTCTTGAAATGATGGAATGTATTGAACTCGACAACAAAAAATGGGACATTCTGCACGGGTATGACGAACTGTTGTTAGCCGGACTGACATTGGGAATTAAAGGGGCAATCGGCAGTACATACAATTATATGCCTCAGCTATATTATGATATAATAGAAGATTTTGAAAATGGAAATATTGAAACTGCGCGTGAAAAACAGTTAATATCGGTTCGTACAGTGGAGATTCTTGAAAAATACGGCGGTGCAATCGCCGCAGGCAAAGCTCTTATGAAATTTATCGGTGTTGATTGCGGCCCAAGCAGGCTTCCGTTAAAAAGTTTTGATGAAAAATTATCAGAAAATCTTGTAAAAGAAATTAACAGTCTGGGATTTTTGAAACTGAATATATAAGGCAACCGGCAAAACACTAATGATGAAAAAACATATTTCAATTACGCTCTTCATGTTGTTGTCATTTATTACTTTACCAAAACTGCTGATTGCACAAATTAATATTCAGACTCTCTGGCAACAGGGAACCGGAAAGTACAACAACTACCGGATTCCGTCGGTAATTGTAACACAGCAGGAAACTCTTCTGGCTTTTTGTGAAGGGCGTGAAGCAGGAGATACGGGCGATATTGACCTCTTGATGAAACGCTCCGAAGACAACGGCAAAACATGGAGCAGCGAACAGATTATATGGAATGACGGCAACAACACCTGCGGAAATCCCTGTCCGGTTGTTGATAAAGAAACCGGCCGGATCTGGCTTTTCATGACCTGGAATAACGGTAAAGACACCGAAACCGAAATTATTCGCAAAACCTCTGTTTCGCCACGAATACCTTATGTCTGCTTTTCGGATGATGACGGAAAAACCTGGTCGAAGCCTGAAAATCTATCCAAAACCTGTCGCGATGATTCATGGGGATGGTACGCCACCGGGCCCGGAATAGGCATTCAGCTGAAAAACGGACCACACAAAGGCCGCCTTGTTATTCCTGCAAATCACAGCTATGACGACCCTGACGGAAAAATTCGCAATGGCCCGTATAGTTACGGTTCGCACATCATCTATTCCGATGATCATGGAAAAACATGGCAGATAAGTGAGGTAATCAGGCCCGGATGCAACGAAAGTCAGGCAGTCGAACTTGCAGACGGAACAGTACTGATGAATATGCGGTCGTACAACAACAAGCACTGCAGAGCAGTAAGCTTCAGCAATGACGGTGGAACCACATGGTCTGAGATTGAGCACGATCATCAGCTCATTGAATCAATTTGTCAGGCCGGTTTGCTAAACTACGGGGAGTACAATGGAAAACAGATGCATCTTTTTCTCAATCCGGCAGTACCATCGGGCAGAAACCACATGACCCTTAAAGCAAGTTTCGACAACTGCAAAAACTGGAGCAACGGAAAACTGGTTTATGCAGGCCAGTCAGCATACTCATGTCTCACAAAATTACCGGACGGACGAATTGTAATGCTGATTGAAGCAGGTGAAAAAAGTCCATATGAAAAATTGATATTTATTGCTGTAGAACCGGATGAACTGTTTACGCCCGGAACCATAACCAAAAATTTGCAATAATTCATAACAGGTTTTTCAGAAAACTTCAAATTTTAAGGACTTGTAACCGGCAGCCTCAAAGGAGTATTTTATTTGAAATTTATATTGATTGAAATTGTCTTTCAGATTAGTTAGTTACTCCTTAAAAACAACATATTCCACTTATTATAAGCAGGATATGTTATTTTTAAGGAATTATTACTTGCATCCTTTTAGAGAAGGTAACGGACGAACACAAAGAAAGTTTTTAAGGTTAAAGGCGTTAGAGAAAGGTTTTACCTTGAATCTCAACTCACCAGAGAACAAAAGTATTTACTAAAGGTACATGAAAGGGATTGGGAGTGATTTACCAATTTTGACTGATTTGATTTTTGAACCAATAAAAAGCAATGAGTAAAAAAAAGAACGGTGAATAACAACTCGTTTGGCAAAAGTTTAAAAAACAGCTTTGATTTAAAACCTTTTGTGTAAGTATATTGTTCCATCATTCGAATGAAGATTATTACTAAAAATACCGCGCTTTGCCATACAAGACAGACATTGTACGATATACAAAAAATATTAAAATTAAAAATACTCAATATATAAAAATTATGAAAAAAACATTGATTGCATTAACGATTAGCATCTTGATATTAAACTCATGTAGTGATTTCAATGATAATAATAATAATTCTAATGAATCAAGTTTTGTAGGAATTTGGAAAAATGTAAAAGTTGAAATAATATCTGGTAAAGACAACTCAGTTATTAGTACAAGTATGGTTACTGGTTGTGAGACGTCAAATACATTTGAATTTACTAGTGACAAAAAATTTACATTTAAATTATATAGAAGTTTGAATAATAATCCTTGTGAGTTGGCTGAAACTCCGACTGGAATATATTCTTATAATACAATCTTAAAAGTTTTAACTTATAAATACTCTGATAATACAATTGAAAATATCCTAGTAAATTCAATAACTAACTCAGAATTGGTAACTGTTGAAAATTTAGATATTGACTATGATGGTGATGGGATTATAGACAAAGAATTTCAATATTTGAATAAACAATAAAAAGGTATATCGTACAACATTAAGAACATAAACGTAATGTCGTTTACGGAATTGCAATTTAAGTTACTATGGCTATCGGAATTGAACTAAGTCTTCGGCTTTGCTCAGCCTGAGCACTTTGGTAGCATGTCGGATTTTCATTATAAAGTACAATCATGAGATGCATGGTGAGTGAAGGAGTTTTCGAACTCCATTTTCCCTTTGACATATGGGACATTCAAATTATGAAAGGCCCAACTAATAACACAGCAGGCAACATCGGTTATACAATAACCGGGCTAACGTACAAATTGAATTATTTCACTTAAATTCGCTGTTAAAAAACTGAGTTATGAATTTGAAGAATCTGGAAAAGCAGTATAAGGATGAACTGCTGAACAACGTTATTCCCTTTTGGCTGAATAAATCGCAGGATTTGCAGCATGGCGGTTATTTCACTTGTCTGGACAGGCAGGGAAATGTATTTGACACCGATAAATTTATCTGGCTTCAGGGGCGGCAGGTGTGGATGTTTTCAATGTTGTATAACAATGTTGAAAAACGAAATGAGTGGCTGAACTGTGCAATTCAGGGTGCCGGATTTCTGAAAAAATTCGGGCACGACGGAAACCTGAACTGGTATTTCTCACTTACCCGCGAAGGGAAACCGCTTATTGAACCATACAATATCTTTTCATACACCTTTGCCACAATGGCATTTGGGCAGCTTAGTCTTGCCACCGGCAATGATGAATACGCCGGTATTGCCAAGCGCACCTTTGATATTATTCTGTCAAAAACCGCCAATCCCAAGGGAAAATGGAACAAAGCCCATCCCGGAACCAGAAATCTGAAAAACTTCGCTCTGCCGATGATTCTCTGCAACCTTGCCCTTGAAATTGAGCATCTGCTGGATGAGGATTTTCTTGTAAAAACAATTGACACGGTCATTCACGAGGTGATGGAAGTTTTTCTGCGGCCCGAACTGGACGGAATAATTGTTGAAAACGTAAACGAAGACGGCTCCCTTTCGGATACTTTCGACGGACGGCTGATAAATCCGGGACATGCAATTGAGGCCATGTGGTTTATCATGGATCTGGGTGTGCGCCTGAACCGGCCCGAACTGATTGAAAAAGCGGTACAGACAACTTTTAAAATGATTGACTACGGCTGGGATGATGAATGCGGCGGAATTTATTATTTTATGGACCGTCTCGGACATCCGACACAGCAGCTTGAATGGGATCAGAAACTGTGGTGGGTTCATATCGAAACATTGATTTCACTGCTGAAAGGGTATCACCTTACCGGAAACGAAGAGTGTTTAACCCGGTTTGGAAAAATTCACAATTGGGTATGGTCACACTTTAAAGACCCGGAATATCCCGAGTGGTGGGGCTATCTGAACCGGCAGGGAGAGGTGCTTTTAGACCTTAAAGGCGGAAAATGGAAAGGCTGTTTTCATGTGCCGAGAGGATTATACCAGTGCTGGAAAACCATTGAGATAATTAATGCAAATTCATAATTCAATATCGTTTAATTTAGCAAATATTTAAATCTATTTGACGTTGTCATATACTTCGTACGCTGACAAGTAGGCACCTTCACAAAACTCCTAATCATTTGATTTTTAGCTGATTATTTAGTATCTTTATATAGCAAAAACCCCGAAAAAGAGCAAAACAGCTCAAAAACGGGGTTTTTCTTAAAAAAGTGATATGAAGATACAACGATTTAATGAGATCCAAAAGGAATTTGACTTTTATCCTGAAAGCAACTTTAATCTTTTCAAAGCTCGCTTTTACGAGAGCGATTTAGGCAAACTTTAC
>CAZXTX010000265.1:0-2309 GCA_964643695.1 uncultured Mariniphaga sp.
ACGATTGTAAATTTACAAAACAGTTTGGACTATTTTGTAAATACAATTCGTATTAGTTGGTTTGTTGCAAATGAAGCAGATTAATCGGCAAATTTAAAATGTTTTTCTTTTAAAATTTTTTCAACTGCTTCAATCACCTCATCAACATTGTTTTTGCTAAAACACAATGGCGGTTTTGATTTAATTACATTGTCAAAAGGTCCGTCGGTGCTTATCAGAATGAATTTTTCGCGCAATTCGTTTTTAATATGCTGTGCAATTTCGGTTGCAGGCTCAAGTGAGTTACGGTCGGTTACAAGTTCAAAGCCGATGAACAATCCCAAACCGCGGACATCGCCAATCACTTCATATTCTTGCATCAGCTCCGAAAGCCGTTCCAGATAGTAATTTCCGGTTTCCTCTGCATTTTTCTGAAGCTGCTCTTCTTCAATAACATTCAAAACTGCATCGCCGATGGCACATGAAACGGGATTCCCGCCAAAAGAGCTGAAAAATTCCATTCCGTTGTCAAAAGCATCTGCAATTTCATCGGTTGTTATAACCGCACCAAGAGGATGGCCGTTTCCCATTGGTTTGCCTAAAATTACCATGTCGGGTGTTACGCCGTGCATTTCAAATCCCCAGAAATGGCTGCCCAATCTTCCGAATCCTGTCTGTACTTCATCTGAAATGCAGATGCCGCCCTCTTTTCTGATTTCAGCATAAACCTCTTTTAAATAACCATTTGCAAGAGGAACCTGTCCGGCGCATCCCACTATCGGTTCGGCTATAAATGCCGCAAGCCTGTTTCCTTCTTTTCTGATTTCCTGAATTGCATCATCGGCATAGGATTTTCCGGCGGTTCCGTCATTTTGCCGGTATTGACCTCTGAAAGTGTCGGGAATCGGGATACAAAGTACATTTTCGGAAAGTCCGCTGCCGCCTTTACCGCTGAATTTATAATGACTGATTTCAATTCCGGTTTGTGTGTTGCCATGGTAACCGTGTTCCAGAACCGCAATTTTTTTTCTTCCGGTGTAACTGCGTGCCATTCTTATTGCAAGGTCGGTGGCGGCACTGCCGGAGTTCACAAGAAATACCTTACTTAACGGTTTCGGAAAGTATTTCAGAAGGTGTGATGTGTAATTGTGCAGTTCGTCATATAAATATCTGGTGTTTGTGTTCAGCCGTGCCGACTGCCTTGCTGCCGCCTTTACTACACGCGGGTGGGAGTGTCCCACATGCGGAATGTTGTTGTAAGCATCCAGATAGCTGTTGCCGTATTTGTCGAACATATACTGAAATGCGGCACTGTTCATATAAACCGGTTTGCTGTAGCTGACCGAGAATACCTGACTGATGGTTTTCAGCCGTTCTTTCATTATTTGCTCTTCCGTTTTAACCGCAGGTTTTCTGAATCCGGCAGTTTCAAGAAATGAACCGGCGGCATATAACGGATTTATGGAAATCCATTTATGAAGAAGTTCCCACGCCGGTTTTTCACTTACGGTTATATATGGATTTTCGGGTTGCTGAAGTTTTTCGTAAGCCGAATGGCATACACTTATGCACAACCGGGCCGCAATAAGCCAGTAGAGAATTTTCAGTTCATTTTCTTCATAGGGGAAAGTCCGGTGATAACTTTCAATAATGTGACAGGCCCATTCCACGGGATTGTCCTTGCCCATAACGGCATATGCAATTGCGATGGCGGTTTCGTTAATCAGCTGCGAATAACACATGTCGCCAAAATCGATAATTCCCGAAATTTCGTTGTTGTCAGCTAAAACATTTCTGTCGTTGGCATCGCCGTGAATAACCGATTTGCGCAGTTTGTGAATTTCCGGCAGTACATTTTGCCTGTATTGCATTAAGAAGTATTCAATAATCTTTCTGTCAGCAGAATTTTTAATGTATTCGATTTTTTCTGCCGCAACTTCCGGAAAGTGTTGTATATCCCATTCCGAGCGGCGCGATTCAATCACATAATCGTGATAGCCCTGCATTTGAATATTCATTCCGGCCAAAAACCTGCCGAACGAGCTGAAAAGGGCAGGGGTGTGGTTAATTTCAAACAGGAACTTGCCGTCAAGCCAGTGAAGTACCCTGAAAATACGCTGATTTTCAATGTCAGCCTCAAATGATTTCCCTTTTCTGGTTTTCAACGGTATGGGAAACCGGTTGTTGTCATCATTTTTTAATGTGAGAAGGAGTTTGTTTTCGGCATCGGTCCAGTCTGTATAAAATTTAGTGCACGGATACATTTTTAAAACATATTTTCCCTGCGGACATTTAACCTTGAAATTGAAATTGCTGTGCCCCTCAATCTG
>CAZXTX010000265.1:2409-4454 GCA_964643695.1 uncultured Mariniphaga sp.
AGTTTCAAATGTTTGTCTGTTGGATAATGGTCAGATTAAAAATATTGGTAAAATTTAAAATTCATAAAATGAGCTATTCTAAAGCAAAATCAGTAAAGGAGATTTCAGTTGACGGAAAAAAATATAAATTCTGTTCACTTAAAGATCTCGAAAATGGCAGTGTGGAGCATTTGCCGTTCAGTATCCGTATTTTATTGGAAAATGTACTCAGAAATTATGACGGTTTCGGAATAACGGATGAGCATATTGAAACTTTATTAAAATGGACACCCGATGCGGTTGACAAAGATATTCCCTTTATGCCGGCGCGTATTTTAATGCAGGATTTTACCGGTGTGCCCGCAGTTGTTGATATGGCATCGCTCAGGGCGGAGTTTGTGAGGCACGGTAAAGACGGGCAGAAAATTAATCCGGCGATACCGGTTGACCTCGTGATTGACCACTCGGTTCAGGTGGATTATTACGGTACCGATTATTCCTACGATAAAAATGTTGAACTGGAATACAAAAGAAACAGGGAACGTTATGAGCTTTTGAAATGGGCTCAGAAAGGACTGAGTAATTTTACCGTTGTTCCGCCGGGAATGGGAATTTGCCATCAGGTAAATCTGGAATACCTAACAAAGGGTGTTGCAGAAAGAGACGGCTGGCTTTTTCCTGATACTTTGGTTGGAACCGATTCGCACACACCGATGGTAAATGGAATTGGTGTTGTTGGCTGGGGTGTTGGCGGAATTGAGGCAGAAGCCACAATGCTGGGGCAGCCGTTTTTCTTTACCTGTCCGCAGGTTGTGGGATTAAAACTTACAGGTAAAATTCCGAACGAATGCACTGCCACCGACCTGGTTCTTGCAATTGCAAAACTTCTCCGCGATACTGGTGTGGTTGGAAAATTTGTCGAGGTTTTTGGCGACGGATTAAAGCATCTGTCGGTTACCGACCGTGCCACAATCAGTAATATGTCGCCGGAGTTCGGATGTACCATAACTTATTTTCCGGTTGATGAGCGCACTCTGGAATATATGCGTTCTACGAACAGAACGGAAGAGCAGATAAAAATTGTTGAGGCATATTGCAAAGAGAATCTTCTCTGGAGAACCGGTGACGAAAAAATCAACTATTCATCAATTGTTGAACTTGATTTGTCAACTCTTGAGCCGACTGTTTCTGGCCCCAAACGTCCGCAGGATAAAATTCTGGCAAAAGATCTGGGAGAAAAATTTACCGAAATTCTCAA
This sequence comes from uncultured Mariniphaga sp., assembly GCA_964643695.1. Classification (GTDB taxonomy): domain Bacteria; phylum Bacteroidota; class Bacteroidia; order Bacteroidales; family Prolixibacteraceae; genus Mariniphaga. Next base: position 3,647 of record CAZXTX010000265.1, read on the forward strand.
AAATGAGTTCAGCCGCGAGTATCAGCCCAAAAATGAGAGGGAAGAGTACGCCATGCTGATTGAGGGCGGTTCCGGGACCGAGTTTATTCTGGGGAAGGTTCCAATGAGCGGTGAATCACATTCGGAAGTGATATTGAATAATACAAATCATCATTCTGTAAGGATAAAACAGAAAAACAAGGAGTTTGTGGTAAGTGACGGCAGTATTGTAATTGCAGCAATAACCAGCTGTACAAACACCTCCAATCCCGATGTTATGATAGGTGCGGGTTTGCTTGCCAGAAATGCCGTCAGAAAGGGACTCAGAACAAAATCGTGGGTGAAAACATCGCTGGCTCCGGGTTCAAAGGTTGTAACAAATTATCTGGAACGTTCGGGGCTGAATGTTGACCTTGAAGCTCTTCGTTTCCATACAGTCGGGTATGGCTGTACCTCATGTATCGGAAATTCGGGACCGCTTCCGCCGGCAATTGCAACTGCTGTTGACAAGGGCGAGCTGATTGTGGCATCGGTACTGTCGGGTAACCGGAATTTTGAGGCAAGGGTTCATCCGCAGGTAAAAATGAATTTCCTGATGTCGCCAATGCTGGTGGTAGCTTATGCTCTTGTAGGCAGGGTGGATATTGACCTGATTAATGAGCCGATTGATTTTGACCCGAATGGTGAACCGGTTTATCTGAGGGATATTTGGCCGTCGCGTGAAGAGATACAAAGTACAATTAACGAATGCATGAAGCAGGACGATTTTCGCGAAGTTTATGATGTGATTTTTGACGGGTCAGCCGACTGGCAGAATCTTGAAGTCAGC
>CAZXTX010000266.1:0-4429 GCA_964643695.1 uncultured Mariniphaga sp.
GTCAGCCGTTCGGTTGTTGAAGCAACGCAACGGATACCCACATCCTGCAATAATCGGACGAGTGCAAAGGTGAAAGTCATTTCACCCATCGGATGTACGGTTATATTCTCTTTTGTTTCTGTAATATCCATAATTTTCTCAAAATATTCACGTGCCATATTTCTGATATAATCACTGCCGCCACCGGGGTCAACAGCGGGAAAAGTTATGTCAACAGTTTTGCCAAACTGCGAGGCTGCCTCTTTCTGAGCCTCAGCCCACAAATGTGACGGATGATTGGATAAATTTATCAGCATGGAGTTCAGATAATTATTTTAGATAAGGATGATTCTTTCAGTAAGGATATGTCAATTAAATTAATATTTGAAAGATTACATCGGTTAATTAAATCCTCAATATTTATAGCTTTATTTTTTCTGATGCCTTTGTCTTTAGAGTTATCGATGTAATCTTTAATATGTGTTAGTGTGATAATGTTAGCCTGAGCAAATAAGCCAAATCTATTTTTCAGATAGTCTGCTTTATAAATTGTTTCACCCAAAATATTTTGCTCTTTATAGACTCTATTTCCATCACTATCAGTTTCATCTGTAGGTATGAGATTAATAATAGATGTTTTACATTCTATCGTATAAAACTTGTTTTTATAAGTAAACATTACATCTATTTCATTGTCAGGTTCACTTCCTTTTATTACTTCCTCATCACCTATAAGTTGACTTATAGAGTTTTTCTTATAAAGGGATTGTTCTTTATTTAATACTACACCTAACTTAAGTGAGTTATTGTCGAGATCTAATTCTTTAATAATTTTTAATCCAATATATTCCTCAAACCAATCACCTGTAAGGTATTTGACTTCTTCAGAACTTAGTTGATTTTCTATGTAAGGAGAGTAATTAATATAATCAAGAAAAGTCCTTAGATTTTCTATTTCTTTAGATAAATTTTTAATTCCCTTGTTCCTTTTTTTTCTAAGTGCACCTAAAGCTTCATTAAAGTTTTTGAATCCATCCTTGTTAAATAACTGATATAGAATGCTCGTATATTCAAATGGGATATTTGACAATTCTGTATAAGTATAGTTAAATCCGTGAGCATCTAGATATTCATCTACGGAGATGTTATGTGTAAAAACTCTGATTTCCTTCTTTCTGCCGGGGAAAACTTTAATGTATTCATTGTTAACTCCAGTAATATAGTAAATTTCAGCTCCTAACTGCTTAAAGTAATCTTCGGCGGCCAATGTCATCACTTTTGTACCGCCCGTTAAATTCACAATAATTCTATCGTAAGCAGAAAAATCAAAACTATCTAATTGGTCATTGATATTATCAAAAGAAAACTCTTTAACTTCTCTTTTGTGAGTTGGCTTATCAATTAAAGAGGCTTTTTCAATCCATTTTCTACATCCTTTTTCTTCCATTCGGTTGGTTGAGATAAAAAAGTATTCATCAACTTCATTTTTAAACTCCTTTATCAACTGAACATTGGGTAAGGTTTGATCGCTTATTAAACTTACTAAAATAGTTTTCATCATTATTTTATTTTGTGTTTAAGATTAATTTTATTGCCATTTCGCTCCAAAGTTCTGTTTTGTATTCGAATACTTCATTTGCGTTTACCCATTTTATTTCACTTATTTCGTTTGAAGATTCAAACTTTTCTTTTTCTACTTTGGCTGTAAACACCCAGGCGATATGGGTTCGACCCACTTTGGTTTCTTCTTCATTGATTATACCTTTGAAAGTAAGTTGATATAGCAACGTATCTGAAAACTCTTCGCTCAGCTCGCGAACAGCTGATTTTGTAACAAGAGACTCAATAGGCTCTCCGTGAATATATTCAAAGTCTTCGATATGTCCTCCAAAGCCGGCTGACCATAAACCGTGAAGTCTTTTTTCAGTGCCCTGTCGTTGATAAAGCGCAATTTCACCTAATTCATTTTGTAGTACAACATAAGGTATCAGCTGTTTGTAATTTTCATCGATTTCAGCTTTAACTTTTTCAATAAATTCAATTTTTTTGAAATCATCACTCAGGTTTTCTGTTTCTGTACTCATTATCAGGTAGCTATCCTGATATTTTTCTTTTAAATTGTTTCTATTGATAACTGCTACTTTTCTGTTCATTTTCTTTAAAAATTATCTTCTTCAGATATCATTTTATATAGTTTGTTTTCTACTTCGATTAGAAGCTTCTTTTTTTTATTTTTGGGCAGAAAAGCTCCCTGGAAACTATTACGTAGTAATTGAAGTACCTCCATCTTGCTTAACTGTGTTTCACTGACCATAAAGAGGTATTCGTTTGTTATAGTTGTTCTTGATATACCGGTATTATCGGTATTCAGAGTTACTTTTATACCGTTTTGAAGAAACTCCCGTAAAGGGTAATCTTTACTTCCTGCACCAAAGTCTGATATTTGATAATTGCTCGAAGGACAAAGTTCAATAAAGATATTACGATCTCTGAAGCGACTCATCAGTTTTTTGTTATCCACTAAAGTCAGACCGTGTCCTATGCGATCTGCGTTTAACTCATAAGTTGCCTGCCAGATGTTATTTACCGGCTGATTCTCACCGGCATGAATCGTAATATGCAGGCTCTCAAGCATCAGAGGACGCAGTGCATCGCGCATAGTTGCCGGTTTTGCTTTCGATTCATCACCAGCCACATCAAAACCCACAATAAAATCTCTTAGTTTTTTATCTTTACTCATCTCAATGGCAAGTTGTACGTGGCAGTCAAAAACGGCATTATCACCATGGCGGGAGCCAATTAGAATTACACGGATATCGCATGATGATTTCTTGTAAAGTTTATCGTACATTATCTGGATTACTTCCAGTGCACTAAGTCCGCCTTTGGTATAATTGCAGGGGGAGCACCGTACTTCCAGATACTTTAAGTTTTCTTTTTCGCAATACTCCAGAAGCAGGATGCATGATTTTTCAATGGAAGCCCTTGATTGCAGCAAGGCGCTACCCTGTAAATCACCCAATTGTTCATAAGCAACAATACCAATATTTTTGAAGTTTTCCGGATTGCTATTTTTACCAAAAATTAAATTATCCAGATAATCTGCTTTACCTTCAAAAGCAGTAATAAAAGCTGCAACAACCACAGGTGGTTTAATTGCTTCATCTGAAAACATTTCTTCTCTTAGCTTTTTCTTTTCTGTGATATAAGGGCGCAGAAACTCGTCATTATTTTTCTTGACAGCATTTTTTACTGACTTTAACCATTCATGAAACTTTTGATTTGTATTCAAATAGTATTCAATATCATCGCGGTTTGCGAGGGCAACTTCAATCATTTCCGCTGCGCTGAGTGTGCCGCCAAAATGAAAATGCAAGTCGGCTTTAGGCAGCGCTTTTAACCAGTTTTCATCGGGTGTCTCTTCACTCAACTGCTGAAACTTTGAAGGTGACAGCTGTTGCAGACCATGAAAAATTGATTGATTCGCTTTGTCTGTTCTGATTCGGTAAGCGTTGAATAGCAAAGACTCAGATTGCGTCAGACGCTTATTAATCTCATTGAAAAGTTTGATAGTTAATTTGTTGCTGCGGGTAAACTCAACCGGATAATCTGATGATTTGATTGCGGGCGCAATTTCGGTAATGAAGTGGCTTTTTTTGTTGTTAAGTACTTCAACAACAAAAATTTTATTTGCTTCTTCTTTTTCAAGAACATGGCGAAAATCTTCAATTCTCGAAATTTTGAAGTCATCTTCAGTTAAGTGGAACAACAGATTACAGCCGAACAGGTCTGCTGCACGCTGCATGTCGGTGCTCATTGTTTTACGCCCTCCTGTTAGTGAGAGGAAGAGTTTTCCGGCTCTTTTGTACTCCCTGGCCTTAAGCACTGCACGATAAATAAAATCACTCATGTAGTTGCATTCTTTATGCGTGGTGAGATCTTCCAGTTTTTCGAGGCTCAAAAACTGTATAAGAGGCAGTTTTTCTTTATCAAACTGAGCTGCCCACTTTCCCAGTGTCTCAATTGCCCGGTTGGTTCTTTCCCCTTGGGTACAAATAAACCAGACCTCATCAATTTTTTCATTATTGAATGAGAGATGGTTTTCATAAAACTTCTGAATACTGCTGTTGTTTGCAAGTAAATCAATTTCAGGGTATGCGCTCAGAGCAATCAACTCTGCACCTACAGCCCAGGTTCCTCCAAAAGTACTTACTAATATATTAGGCATTTTTATTTAACTTAAATATTTTTCCAGAATTTTCTCCAACACACCAACATAATAAAATGGGAGATTAATAAGCCTGAACTTTTTACCATTTAAAGTAATTACTTCATTAACAGATAAAGGCTGCGACCAAACTCTTACAGCCAAATCATGAGGTGCTTCTTCCATAAAAAGATGCAGGGATTTAAGTTTGGCATTATGGCCGGATTTTACTTCGATAGGGAT